>NZ_JALCZC010000149.1:0-8181 GCF_022690805.1 Anaeromyxobacter sp. SG66 | reverse complement strand
CAGCCCGAGCGCGAGCAGGGCGAGGCCCCACCCGCGCCTGCGCCTGAGCTCGCGCCCGCCGCGGCGACGCCGTCGCCCGGCCCCGGCGCCGAGCCGCCGAGCGAGCCGGCACCCGCGAAGCGGGCGCGCACGAAGCCGGTGAAGCCGCGCGCGAAGCGCAGCGCCCCCAGGGCGCCGAAGAAGAAGAAGGCCCGCAAGGGGACGCGTCGCGAGAAGTGAACTCGCTTCCCGCCCGAGCCTTCTTTCCTTCTTTCCATTTGCCCGCACCCCGGCCGGTGGCTAGCATCCCGCGCATATGACGAGACCCACCGTGCTCCTCGCCGCGCTCGCGGCTGCCCTCGCCGCGCCCGCGGCGCGCGCAGCGACCCCCGCCGCCGGCGGACAGGGCAAGGACCAGTACGCCGTCTTCGAGACCTCGCGCGGAACGATCGGCGTGAAGCTGCTCCCGCGGAAGGCGCCGAAGGCCGTCGAGAACTTCGTGGAGCTCGCCCAGGGCAAGAAGACCTGGACGGATCCGACGACGGGACGGAGAGTGACCGAGCCGCTCTACGACGGCACCCTGTTCCACCGCGTCATCCCGAGCTTCATGATCCAGGGCGGCGATCCGCTCTCTCGCGGCGCGGCGCTCGGCGCGACGGCGGCGCCGAACGGCCGGCCGTTCGGCTCGGGCGATCCCGGGTACCGCTTCGAGGACGAGCTCGAGAAGCCGCCGGCGAAGCCCTTCGCGAAGGGGTGCCAGCTCGCGATGGCGAACAGCGGCCCCAACACGAACGGCTCGCAGTTCTTCATCACCGAGGTGGCGACCCCCTGGCTCGATCCCAAGCCGTGCAACGCCCCGGGGGGCGTGTGCGGGTACGTGCACATCGGCGAGGGAGTGTGCGGCTGTGAGCTCGTGGCGCCGATCGCGCGGGCCGGGAACGGCCAGACGAAGCTCGTGAAGGTCACCATCACGAACAAGGCGCCCACCTGCAAGTGAGCGGCGTCGCCCGGGCGGTCGAACCGCGCCGGGGAGGACGGGAGGACGGACATGGCTGAGCAGCTCTACGCGACGTTTCAGACTTCTCTCGGCGAGATCGTCGTGAAGCTCCTGCCGGAGAAGGCGCCGAAGACCGTCGAGAACTTCGTCGGCCTCGCCGAGGGGACGAAGGAGTGGACGGACCCGCGCACCGGCCAGAAGCAGAAGAAGCCGCTGTACGACGGCACGGTGTTCCACCGCGTGATCCCCGAGTTCATGATCCAGGGCGGCGATCCGCTGGGGACCGGCACGGGCGGGCCCGGCTACAAGTTCGGGGACGAGATCGGCCCGGACAACCGGTTCACGAAGGGCGGCCTCCTCGCGATGGCCAACGCCGGCCCGAACACCAACGGCTCGCAGTTCTTCATCACGGAGATCGCGACCCCCTGGCTCGACAAGGGGCACACGATCTTCGGCGAGGTGGTGCGCGGCGAGGAGCTCGTGCCCAAGATCGCCCGCACCGGCAACGCGAAGGTAAAGCTCGAGAAGGTCACCATCACCCGCGGCGCGCAGCCGTAAGGCTCCGCCGCAAGGAAACCCAGGCGCCCGCCGGTGGCCGTCGTGCCGCCGGCGGGCGCGATCACCTCATGACCAGCAAGAAGCAGCCCCCGTTCCGCGCCGGGTTCGTCGCCATCGTCGGGCGGCCGAACGTCGGCAAGTCCACCCTCCTGAACCGCGTGCTCGGCGAGCACGTCGCGATCGTCACGCCGCGCCCGCAGACGACCCGCACCCGCATCCTCGGGATCTGGAACGCGAAGGGCGCCCAGATCGCCTTCTTCGACACGCCCGGCCTGCACCGCGCGAAGGGGCCGCTCAACCGGCGGATGGTCGAGGTCGCGCTCACCACGCTCGACGAGGTCGACGCGGTGCTGATGCTCGTCGAGGCGGGCACGGGGCCCGACGGCCGGGTGGAGGTCGGCGAGTCGACGCGCTGGGCGATCGAGGAGGTCGCCCGGCGGCGGAAGCCCGCCATCCTGGGGATCTCCAAGATGGACCGGGCGCCGCGCGCGACGCTCCTGCCCGTCATCGACGCGTACAAGGGCCTCCACGCGTGGACCGACATCGTCCCGTTCTCCGGGCTCACCGGCGAGAACGTGGACACGCTGCTCGAGGTGCTCGGGAAGCACCTGCCCGAGTCGGAGGCGCCGCTCTTCCCGCCCGACCAGCTCACCGATCAGGCGGAGCGCGCCCTCGCCGCGGAGTACGTGCGCGAGCAGGTGATGCTCCAGACGCGCCAGGAGATCCCGTACTCGGTCGCGGTGGACATCGAGGAATTCGACGAGGCCGAGCGCCGCGACGACGGCGGGCTCGTCCGCATCTCGGGGGTGATCCTCGTCGAGCGCGAGTCGCAGAAGGCGATCGTGATCGGCAAGGGCGGCGCGATGCTGAAGAAGATCGGGACCCGCGCGCGGGAGAACCTCGAGCGGCTCCTCGGCTGCAAGGTCTTCCTGGGGCTGACCGTCAAGGTGGAGGAGCGCTGGAGCGAGCGCGCCACCGCGCTGAAGAGGCTCGGCCTGTGAGCGCGCCCACCGTCCCCGCGCCGCGCGCGCTCGTCGCGCTCGTCGGCCGCCCCAACGTGGGCAAGTCCACGCTCTTCAACCGGATCGCCGGCCGCCGCGCCGCGATCGTCCAGGACGTGCCGGGCGTCACCCGCGACCGGAACTACGCCGACTTCACCTTCGAGGGCCGGGCGCTGTCGGTCGTGGACACCGGCGGGTTCGAGCCGGAGTCGTCCGACCGGCTCATGGCGCAGGTCCGCCGGCAGGCCCAGCTCGCGGTCGAGGAGGCCGCCGCGGTGGTGCTCGTCGTCGACGGGCGCGAGGGGCTCTCGCCGGTGGACTCCGCCGTCGCCGACCTGCTGCGCCGCGCGGGCAAGCCGCTATTCGTGGCGGTGAACAAGGTGGACACCGCCCGCACCGAGGAGGAGATCCCGCTCGCGGAGTTCTTCCGGCTGGGCTTCGGGGACGTGCACACCGTCTCGGCCGAGCACGGCCGCGGGGTGGGGGAGCTGGTCGACGCGATCGTCGCGAAGCTCGCGCTCCCGGAGGCCCCGCCGGCCCCCGAGGACGCCGAGGAGCCGGAGGAGGTCAGCGAGGACGACCGGCCGAAGGGCGACATCCGCCTCGCCATCGTGGGCCGCCCGAACGTCGGCAAGAGCACGTTCGTGAACGCGCTCCTCGGGATGGAGCGCTTCGTCGTCTCCGACGTCCCCGGGACGACGCGCGACGCGATCGACTCCCTCGTCGAGCACCGCGGCCAGCGCTTCGTCGTCACCGACACCGCCGGGATCCGGCGCAAGAGCGCCATCGCCCAGAGCGTGGAGGCGTACTCCGTCGTGCGCTCGATGAAGGCCATCGACCGGGCGGAGGTGGTCGCCTGCCTGCTCGACGCGACGGAGGCCGGCGTGGAGCAGGACGCGCGCCTGCTGGGGCTCATCTCCGAGAAGTCGAAGGCGCTCCTCATCGTGGTGAACAAGTGGGACGTCGCGGAGCGCGAGGGCGCGACGCAGGACTGGTACCGCAAGGAGCTGTACAAGCGGCTGCCGTTCGTCTCGTTCGCGCCGATGCTGTTCGTCTCGGCGAAGGAAGGGCGCGGCGTCACCCGCGTGCTCGAGCGCGCCGCGCGGCTCGTCGAGCAGTACCGCGCCCGCTTCCCGACCCCGGCCCTGAACGAGCTGCTCGAGACGATCCAGGAGGAGCACCCCGCTCCCCTCGCGAAGGGCCACCCGGTGAAGCTGTACTACGTCGCCCAGGTCGCCTACGCGCCGCCCACCTTCGTGATGCAGTGCAACCGGCCGGAGGCGATCGGCGAGCCGTACCGCCGCTTCGTGGAGAACCGCTTCCGCGCCGCCTTCGGGCTGGAGGTGCCGATGCGGCTCGTCTTCCGGGAGCGGAAGCGCCGCAGCCGCCCGCCGCCGAAGCGGCGCGGGTGAGCGGCCGTCCGGCTTTCGCTTGACGGCCTCTGCCCCGGCCCTCTAGATTGGCCCGGTTTTCTTCAGGAATCTCGCGCGTTGCGCCCCCGAGAGGTGCCATGTCGTCGAAGCCCAGCGTCATCACCCGCAAGGACATGAAGGAGCCGGACAAGTTCCAGCACGCGGCGGAGCAGGCCGCCGGCTGGGTCGCGGCCCGGAAGCGGCAGGCCGTCCTGCTCGGCGGCGGGGCCGTCGTGCTCGTGCTCCTCGCGGTGGTCGTGCTCGTCGTGCAGTCGCACCGGTCCGAGGCCTCCGGCGCTGCGGTCTCGCAGATGCTCGAGACGGTCGGCGGGACGGTGTCGGCGGTGCCGCTCCCCGGCCAGCCGGGGCCGTTCTTCCCGACGGAGGAGGCGCACCAGCGCGCCATCGTCGGCGCGGCGGACCAGGTGCTCGCGCAGCACGGCGGCAGCGCCGCGGCGCTCGCGGCGCTCGCGAAGGGGGACGCGCACCTGCGCCTTCGCGAGTGGGAGCCCGCCAGGGCGGCCTACCAGCGGTATCTCGAGACCGCCGACAAGGACGATTCGCTCCGGTTCGGCGCGCTCGAGGGGCTCGCGCTCGCGGCCGAGGGGAAGGGTGACCTCGCCGCGGCGGCCGAAGGGTTCGCGCGGATGGCGAAGGAGGCGCCGGCGTTCGCCGATCGCGCCGATCTCGACCGCGCCCGCGTGCTCGCCACCGCCGGCAAGACGGACGAGGCGCGCCAGGTGCTGGCCGCGTTCCCCGAGCAGCACAAGGAGTCGCCCCTCGCGCCCGAGGCGTCGCAGCGGCTCGGCAAGCTCGGCGGCAAGTAGATGACGGCGCTCGCCCTCGCGCTCGCGCTCGCCGCGACGGCTCCCGGCATGAGGAGCGGGCTGCCCCCCGCGCCGCGGGAGCTCTACCGGTTCGCCTGGCAGCGGTCGGTGGTCACGCCGCAGGCGCTCGAGTGGAAGCCGCGCGAGCCCGGCGGCCTCGCCGTCGATCCCGCGAGCGGGATCGTGGTGTTCGGGACCCGCGACGGCTGGCTCCACGCGATCCGCGACGACGGGAGGGTCGCCTGGGAGCTCAAGACGGAGGGCGGCTTCTCGGGCCCACCGGCGATCGACGGCGGCACCGTCTACGCCGGCTCGAGCGACGGGCGGCTCTACGCGGTCGCGCTCGCGACGGGCAAGGAGCGCTGGCGCTACGACGCGAAGGAGGAGCTCGGGACCCGCCCGGCCGTCGTCGGCGGCACGCTCTACGTGGCGAGCCTGCAGGACACCGTCTTCGCGCTCGACGCGAAGACCGGCGCCTGGAAGTGGCATCACCGGCGCGAGCCGCGCCCGGGCTTCACCATCCGCGGCGCCGCGCCGGTGCAGGTGCGCGGAGGCACGGTCTACGCGGCGTACTCCGACGGCTTCGTGGCGGCGCTCGATCCGGCGACGGGCACGGCGCGCTGGGAGCGGATGATCGCGCCCGCCGGCGACGAGCTCGACGTCGACGGCCTGGTGGCGGAGGGGGATCGCGTGTACGCCGCCGCCTACTCCGGCGCGGTGCTCGCGCTCGACGCGGCCTCCGGCGAGACGCGCTGGACCTTCGAGGCGCCCGGGGCGGTGAAGCTCGCGCTCGCGCCGGGCGGGACGCTCGTCGCGGTCGCGACCGCCGGCGTGTACGCGCTCTCGGCCAAGGACGGCACGGTGCTCTGGTCGTCTCCGCTCGGCCGCGGCGTGCCTTCGGGCGAGCCGGTCGTCGCGGGTGCCTGGGTGCTCGTCCCCGCCACCACCGGCGGGCTCCGCTGGCTCGAGGCGTCGAGCGGACGGCTCATGCGCGTGCTCGACCCGGGGAGCGGGATCTCGGGGACCCCCGCCGTCGTGGACCGGCGCGTGTACGTCCTGTCGAACCGCGGCGAGCTCTACGCGCTCGACCTGCCGTGAGGCGCATCCGCGTCGTCGCGGCCGTCGTCCGGCGCGCGGAGCTGCTGCTCGTCACGAGGCGCCCCGACCGTGCGGGCGCGCGGGGGCAGTGGGAGTTCCCGGGCGGCAAGGTCGAGCCGGGCGAGGACGAGCCCGCGGCGCTGCGCCGGGAGCTCGTCGAGGAGCTCGGCTGCGACGCCGCGGTGGGGCCGCTCCTCCTCCGCCACGCTCACGCCTACCCGGAGCTCGAGGTCGAGCTCGCCTTCTACCGCTGCGCGCTCGAGCCCGGGGTCGAGCCGCGCCCGCTCGGCGTGGCCGAGATCGCCTGGGCACGCCCGGGCACGCTCGAGAGCTACGACTTCCTCGAGGCGGATCGGGCGGTGCTCGCCGAGCTCGAGCGCCTCGCCTCGGACGAGCCCGCCGATCGCGAGTGAGCGCTTGCCTCCGGGCGGTGGCCGGCGCGCTCCGCGTGCCCCGATAGCGCTGCCCGCTCGGGCGTTTCCCTGCTGCGGCACACGCTGGCTGCCTGCGGCGGCTCATCATTCATCACAAGTGCAGGTACTCGCCGGGCGAGCGGTGGGTGTTTCGACCGCGGTTTCGGTGCGCAGGGCGGATTCGGGCATCGACGGGATCTGCGCACGCGCTCCGGGCGCGACCCGATGAACGCGGGGGAGGCGGTAGAGCAGGCGAACGTCTCGTCGTGTCGGGCCGGCGTCGCAGCGTTTCTTCGCGCGGGTCCGTGCAGCAACACGCGTTCGCGCTCGCCCCGCCACATGGGCCGGAGCGTCGCGCCAGTGTTCACAATGCGTGACAGCTATCGCCAGCGGTAGTGCTCCCCGACGTCGCGGCTTCCCTCGCGCGAAGAAACGAAGCGTCCCTGTTGCGGTGGGTGAAACATTGCCCATTGACGCCTTCTCGCCTCGATCGCGCTCGGGCAAACGGGCGGCGCGTGAGGGCCGCTCTCGCGCACACACTTTGCGCGTGAAGCGCGCGCCGATCGGTTTGAGGCTCCGACGAGGGCGCAGCGGAGAACGCCGCGCAAGAGCGGGCCTGGAGCGTCTCCGGAGCTCCGGAATTCGCGTGTTACGAAGGGTGTACTGGAGGTGCATCCCATGTCCGCGCTCGCCCCCGCTTCTCTCGAGTCGAACGTCCTCGCCCTGCGCCTGCGCGAGCTCGCCGGAGAGGAACGAAACGTCCAGGTCGACTTCCTCCTGCACCTCGACGAGTTCGATCGGCGCCGCGCCTTCGTCGAGGCCGGCCATGCGTCCCTGTGGGCCTATTGCCTTGAGGCGCTCCACCTGCGCGAGGGCGCCGCCGGGCGGCGCATCCAGGCGATGCGGGTGCTGCGCCGCTTTCCGACACTGGAAGCTCCGCTGCGGGATGGGCGTCTTTGCCTGTCCACCCTGGCGCTCCTCGGCCAGGTGCTCACCGAGGAGAACGTGGACGATCTCCTCACTCGCGCCGCCTTCCGGACCCGGGCCGAGGTCGAGCACCTCGTCGCCTCCGTCCAGGCCCGCACCGCTCCGCGCGCTGGCCTCCGCAAGCTGACCGAGCGCGCGCCCGCCGCGGCGAGCGCAACGCTACCGCTCCCGGCGTCCGATGCAGGGGCCGAGGCGGCGCCACTGGCCGGCCCTGCTGAGCCGACCCTCGGCCCGGACCCCATCGCCGACTCGCGGCCTGCGCTCCCGCCCACCGTCGCGCAGCCGAAGCGAAGGGCCGTGACGCTCGCCGTCTCGGAGACGCACTGGTCGCTCCGGGTCACCCTCGACCGCGCCTGCAAGGAGGACCTCGAGACGCTCCTGTCACTCCTGTGCACAAGGTTCCGGACGGCGACCTCGCGGCGGTGCTCCACGAGGCGATCCGCTGCGCCATCGAGAAGCACGGCAAGCGCAAGGGCGCTGTCGCGCCGGAGCGGAAGACGAAGGACGCGAAGGAAGGTTCGAAGGAGCGCGCGAAGGAGGGCTCCGAGGAAGGCTCGACCGAGGGCGAGAAGCGGGTCGCGGCGAAGCCACCGGCGGCGAGGACCACGATCCCGGCGATAGTGCGCCGCGCGGTGTGGACGCGCGACGGCGGGCGCTGCGCCTGGGTCGGTCCGGACGGCTGCCGCTGCAACAGCCGCTGGAAGCTCGAGCTCGACCACCTCCAACCCGCCGCCCTCGGGGGGCCGTCCACGATCGACAATCTTCGGCTCGCCTGTCGAGCGCCTGAAGTATCCCCACGATCGCGCGACAAATGGCGAGTGAGATCGATCGTCTGCGATACGAGGCAGTTTGAAAGTTGAAGCGCGCAAGCGCCTCTGATCCTCTGAGTCTGCCAGGACGAAGAGGGGA
>NZ_JALCZC010000148.1:0-8210 GCF_022690805.1 Anaeromyxobacter sp. SG66 | reverse complement strand
TCGCGCTCCGCGCCGGCGCTGCGGAGGCCGTGCTCGCCGCGGCGGCGTCGCGCGCCCGCGGCGCCGCCCCGGCCCCAGCGCCGCGAGGGTCGCCGCCGCGCACCGCATGAGGCCGCGCCGGGCGTTCGCTTTACGGTCGCCCGCCCTCTGCTACATTGCCCTCGTGATCGCCCTCGGGATCGACCCCGGCTCGCGCCGCTGCGGCTACGGCGTCGTGGCGCGCGAGGGGACGCGGCTCGTCGTCCTCGCGTCGGGGGTGCTCGTCCCCGGCGCGGACCGCCCCATGGCCGAGCGGCTGGCGCGCATCCTCGAGGGCCTCGCCGAGGTGATCCGCCGCTCGGGCCCGGCGGAGGTCTCGGTCGAGCAGGTCTTCTGCGGCGTCTCCGCGCGCTCCGCCCTCGTGCTCGGCCAGGCCCGCGGGGTCGCGCTCGCCGCCGCCGCGCAGGCCGGCCTCCCCGTGTTCGAGTACGCGCCCTCGGAGGTGAAGCTCGCCTTCACCGGGTCCGGCCGCGCGTCGAAGGACCAGATGCTCCGCACCGCCCGCATGCTCCTCGGCGCCGCGCCCGACCTCTCCGACGAGGCCGACGCGCTCGCGGTCGCCGTCTGCCACCTCGCGCGCCGCGCGGGGCGGCTCGCGCTCCCGTCCGTCCGGAACGTCGCGGTCGCCGTGCCGTCCGCCGGCCGGGCGCGCGAGGACGCCGTCGCGCCGGTCCCCGCCCGCGATCGCGCCGCCCGCGCCGCCGCGCGCCTGCGGCCCTCGCGCCGCGATCACCGGAGGCTCGCGTGATCGCGCGGCTCTCCGGGAAGGTCGCCGAGAAGGGCGCGGACCACGTCGTGCTCGACGTGGGCGGGGTCGGCTATCTCGTCCACCTCTCCGCCGTGTCCCTCGCGACCCTGCCGCCGCAGGGCGGCGACGCCGCGCTCCGCACGTTCACGAACGTGCGCCAGGACGCCATCGAGCTCTACGGCTTCGCGACGGAGGACGAGGAGGCGGTGTTCCGCGCGCTCATCGACGTGAAGGGCGTCGGCCCGCGCGCGGCGCAGAACATCCTCTCCGGCATCGACGCGCGCGAGCTCGCCCAGGCGGTCGCGGGCGCCGACGTGGCGCGGCTCACGAAGGTGCCCGGCGTCGGGAAGAAGACCGCCGAGCGGCTCGTCGTGGAGCTGAAGGAGAAGCTCGCGCTCCTCGCGCGCGCCGCCGGCCCGGGGCGGGCGAAGCCCGGCGCGGGCGTGCTCGAGCAGCTCCGCCAGGCGCTCGTGAACCTCGGCTACAAGCCGCCCCAGGCCGACGCCGCCGCCGACGCGCTGCGCGACGAGGCGGAGGGGAAGAAGCTCGACGCGCTGCTCCGCGAGGCGCTGAAGCGGCTGCGCGGCTGACCCGCGCGAGGGTCGCGACGGTCCGCCCCGGCCGCAGTACGACGCAGGAGCGCTGCTGTCGGGGCAGCGTGCTAGCCTCCGCCGATCGATGACCGTCATACCCGTGCGCGAGGTGTCGCCCAGGGCGACCGACGGCGAGGAGCGGCTCGAGCAGTCGCTCCGGCCGGCCACGTTCGAGGAGTACGTCGGGCAGGAGAAGCTCGTCGAGAACTTCCGCGTGTACGCGAAGGCCGCGAAGGCGCGGGGCGAGGCGCTCGATCACGTCCTCCTCTCCGGACCGCCCGGCCTCGGCAAGACCTCGCTCGCGCACATCCTCGCCCGCGAGCTGGGCGTCGCGCTCCACGTCACGAGCGGCCCCGCGCTCGTGAAGAAGGGCGACCTCGCCGGGCTCCTCACCGCGCTCGCGCCACGCGACATCCTCTTCATCGACGAGATCCACCGGCTCTCGCCCGCGGTGGAGGAGGCGCTCTACCCGGCGATGGAGGACTTCCGCTTCGACGTCGTCCTGGGCGCCGGGCTCGGCGCGCAGACCATGGAGATGAAGCTCGAGCGCTTCACCCTCGTCGGCGCGACCACGCGCACCGGGCTCCTCGCGAGCCCGCTCCGCGACCGCTTCCCCATCCAGGAGCGGCTCGGCTACTACGAGCCGGCGGAGCTCCGCGAGATCGCGGTGCGCGCGGCGCGGAAGCTCGCGCTGCCGGTGGAGCCCGCCGGCGCGGAGGAGCTCGCGCGGCGCGCCCGCGGCACGCCGCGCATCGCCATCCGGCTCCTGCAGCGTGCCCGCGACTTCGCGGAGGTCCAGGGGGACGGCCGCCTCACGCGCGAGATCGTCGAGACGACGCTCGCGCGGCTGGAGGTGGACGCGCGCGGGCTCGACGCGATGGACCGCCGGATCCTCACCGTGGTCCTCGATACGTTCGGCGGGGGCCCGGTCGGCATCGACGCCGTCGCGGCGGCGGTCGGCGAGGAGCGCGACACGCTCGAGGACGTCTACGAGCCGTTCCTCGTGCGCGAGGGCTTCCTCGCGCGCACGCCGCGCGGCCGCGTGGCGCTGCCGCCGGCCTACGCGCACCTGGGGCGCGAGAGGCCGCACGGCAAGCAGGGCAGCCTGATCTGAAGCTGCGGCGCAGGGACTCCTCGGTGCTCGCGGGGGACGCGAGACGCCGCGCCTCACCACGACATGCGTCGCGCGCGCCAGGTGCCGCGCCGCCCCATCACGCGGACGAGGAGCCACCCCGCCACGAACCCGAACACGTGGGCGATCACCGCCACGCCCGGCGATCCGCCGAAGACCACCGACAGGATCTGCAGCGCGAACCAGAGCCCGATGAAGAAGGACGCGGGGACCGCCACGAGCCGGATGAAGATGAAGATGATGATCGCGGAGAGCACGCGCGCGCGCGGGAAGAGCGTCATGTACGCAGCGAGCACGCCCGCGATCGCGCCGCTCGCGCCGACCATCGGCACGTAGACGTCGCCGCTCGCCGCGGACGCGACCGTCTGCGCGAGCGCGGCCGCGACGCCGGAGGCGAGGTAGAAGAGCACGAACCGGCCGCGGCCGAGGGCGTCCTCGACGTTGTTCCCGAAGATCCAGAGGAACAGCATGTTCGACCCGAGGTGCATGAGGCCGCCGTGCAGGAACATGCTCGTGAAGATCGTGAGCGGGACGGGCACGTACGCGCGCGGCCAGGGGTCGGTGAGCGTGAGGATCTCGTAGGGGATCGCCCCGCCCCGGAGCGCCGTCTCGTTCAGCCGCGCGCTCATGAAGGCGACGACGTCGCCGCCGGAGGCCACGAGCGCCGGCAGCGCGAGCGCGTCGATCTGCCAGAGGTAGACGGCGACGTTGAGGGCGATGAGGGCGATGGTGATGACGGGTGTGCGCTCGAGCGGGGTGTCGTCTTTCAGTGGGATCAAGCGTTCGCCTCGGGTCGCACGTGCTATAAGCCGCCGCACGAAAATAGTCGTTCGCCCGTGCCGGCCTGACACGGATGTCGCGGTCCCGTCACAGGGAATGAGGGCGCGAGCCCCCGCGAGCGAGAGAGCGGGCGAGCGCCCGCCGCCGGCGGCCGGATTCCCGGGGAGCTACGAGGGGTTGGCGCAGGCCCAAGCCGGGGACGAAAAGCGGCCGAATTCCGAGGTGATTGGCACATCGATTGCTCGGAAGGGTGCCGCACGGGCCGACGAGCCCACCGGACCTTCATCATGATGACCTACTGGAACCAGCGAACGGTGGCGAAGCGCGTGAGCTGCACAGGGGTGGGACTCCACTCCGGCAAGCCCGCGACCCTCACGCTCGCGCCGGCCTCGGCCGACTCTGGCATCACCTTCGTGCGCATGGATCTCGGCGTCGAGATCCCCGCCAAGAACGACCTCGTCGTCGACACGATGCTCTCCACGAGCGTCGCCCTCGGCAGCGCGCGCGTGTCCACCGTCGAGCACGTGCTCGCGGCGCTCTCCGGGATGGGGATCGACAACTGCCGCGTCGAGGTGGACGGGCCGGAAGTCCCCATCGTGGACGGCTCCGCGGCGCCGTTCGTCTGCCTCATCCAGGAGGCGGGCGTGCAGCAGCTGCGCGCCGGCCGCCGCTACCTCGTGGTCGACCAGGCCGTCGAGATCCGCGACGGCGACAAGCTCGCGCGCCTCGAGCCGGCCGACGGCTTCGTCGTCGACTTCACCGCCGACTTCGACCACCCGCTCGTCACCAACCAGTCGTTCCGGGTGTCGCTGTCGGATCGCGCCTTCGAGCGCGAGGTGGCGCGGGCGCGGACGTTCTGCTTCAGGCGCGACATCGAGCGGATGCAGGCGGCCGGCCTCGCCAAGGGCGGCAGCCTCGACAACGCGATCGTGATCGACGAGTTCTCGATACTGAACCCGGAGGGCCTGCGCTTCCCCGACGAGTTCGCCCGGCACAAGGTGCTCGACGCCATCGGCGATCTCGCCCTGCTGGGCATGCCGGTGGTCGGCGCGCTCACCGCCGTGAAGAGCGGCCACGCGCTGAACCAGGCCCTGGTGCGCAAGGTGCTCGCCGAGCCCGCCTGCCACCGCGTGGTGCGCGTCACGGCGGAGTCGGGCGTGCCGGAGCGCCGCCCGGTGACGCTGGGCCTCCCCGAGATCGCCTAGCGCGGCATGGCCGCGCCGGAGCTGTTCCACCGGATCTCCGAGCCGGACTCCGCCGCGGCGCGAAAGCGCGTCGTCGCGCTCGGGCTCGAGGGCGCGATCGACTTCCGCAACGTCGCCTTCGACGCGCACCGCGACGCGCTCGCGGCGCACGGCGGGAGCGCCACGCCCGCGCTGTGGGACGGCGCGCGGCTCCACGTGGGGCTCGCCGCCGTGCGGGCGGCGCTCGAGGCGTTGCGGCTGAACGACAGTGCGTGATTCGCGATCACCTTCGGTGACGCGAATCACGCTGTCGTTCAGCATGTTCGAACGGGGGCTGCGCCCCCGCCCGGCCGAGCGAAGCTCCGCGCGCTCGTGCGCGCGTACCGATCGAAGCCCCACCCCGACAGCCCGGGTCCCGTGCGCCGCCGCGAGCGGCTTCGCCGCTTCCGCGGCGTCGCCCCGGCGGGCTCGCTTTGCTCGCCTGTTGGCGAGTCCTCAATCGGTCGTTTAGTGTGCGTGATGGTCGCCGGGGTGCACCTCCCCGCGCCACCCGCCGGTCTCGCTCGCGCGCTCCTCGATGAAGCGCTTGAAGCGCTGGAGGTCGCCCTCGACGCGCCGGGACACGACGCCCAGCACGTCGCCGACCTTCTCGACGAAGCCCTTGGGATCGTACTCCAGCGCGAGCGTCACGCGGCAGCGCTGCCCGTCGAGCGGCGTGAACAGCACGACGCCCGAGTTCACCGCGCCGGCGGTGTGCCGCCAGGCGATGCTCTGATCCGGGACCTGCTGCACGATCTCCGCCTCCCACTCCTCGCGCTTCCCGCCGACCTTCGCGATCCAGTGGAGCGTCGTGTCGTCGATCTGGTGGACCTCCTCGACGCCCTCCATGAAGCGCGGGAACTCCTCGAACTGCGTCCACTGGTCGTAGACCATCCGGACCGGCCGCTCGATCTCGATGCTCTTCTCCACGCGTGCCATGTGTCTCCTCCCTCGGTCGAACGCCCGCCCAGCTCCGCGGCGGGTCCCTCCGTCCATCACCCGTGAAAGCCTTGGCACGCAGGTGGGCATTGTCAGCGGCGGTGCTGGCGCGCGCGCGAGTGGCCATGATCCACGGCGGCGTCCGACACGCGGCACGGCGCGACGGCTCGCCGGCGGACGGCAGAGCGAGGGAGGGGAGCGATGACCGGAAGCTGCGAGGTGTGCGGGAACGAGTACGACAAGGCCTTCGAGGTGACGGCGGGCGGCAAGCGGCACGTGTTCGACAGCTTCGAGTGCGCCATCCAGGCGCTCGCGCCGCGCTGCGCGCACTGCGGGTGCCGGGTGATCGGCCACGGCGTGGAGGCGGGCGGCAAGCAGTTCTGCTGCGCCCACTGCGCGCACGCGACGGGCGTGCACGCGCTCCAGGACCGGGCGCAGTGACGGCGCGGCCGGCGCGGGCGGTCGTCGCGCCGGCCGCCGCGCCGCACCGGGGCTAGCCGCTCAGGCGTGCGTCCGGACCTCGCCGGCGGCGCCGTTGCCGCGCGCGCGGCGCGGAGCGGGCGTGGGGGCGACGAGCCGGTCGACGAGCCGCTTCGCGATCGCGGTGCCGGCGGCGATGCCGGCCGCGGCGAGGATCTTGTCCCGCATCGACTGCTCCGCGGCCACCCGGTCCGGGTGCTCCATGAGGCGCGAGAGGGCGCGGGCCGTCTCGCGCGCCCTGCGGCTCGGACGCTGCGCCTCGCGGCGCGAGCGGACCGCGAACGCGACGAGGCCGCCGACCACCAGCGCGGCCACGACCCCGGCGCCGATGACGGCCACGGGGTGGCGCTTCGCCTGCAGCCGCAGGTCGAACAGCTCGTGCCGCCGGCGGTCCAGCTCTCCGATGAGCGCGCCGAGGTCGTTGCGGAGCGCCTCGATCTCGCCCGAGACGCGGCTGACGTTCTGCGGGGATCCGTCCTTCATGCGATCCGCTCCTTCGCGAAGCGAACGTTGTCCTGGAGGGAGCGACGGGTCGTGTCGAGCGGCTTCCTCACGCGCTTCGCCCAGCCCCACAGCCCGACCGCGGTCCCCACCGCGAGCACCACCGCCGCCACGAGGAGCGACGCCGCCCAGCCTGGCATCACCTGGGCCTCGAACAGCGCGAACACGATCGCCGTGAGGAGCAGCTGGAGCACCATGAGCGCGCAGACGCCCGCGACGCCGAGCCCGCTCGCCATCTTGATCTCCGAGCGGAGGTCCTCCTTGAGCTCCGCCTTCGCGAGCTCGACCTCCTTCCGGGCGAGCAGGCTCGCCTTCTGGGCGAGCTGCGTCACGAGGTCCCGGGTCTTCGCCGCCCGCAGCGGGTCCGGCCGGGGGGCCGAGGGCTCCCGCGCCCCTGCCTCGATCAAGCGCTCATGCTGATCCATCCCGTTCTCCTCCGCGCCTCGGCGCCGCCCGTGTCCGAGTGAGAAGTTGCGGCCGGCGCGCGGCCGGCGCAGCGGGCCGGCGGGCGATCCGACGGGGCCCTCAGGTCGTCACGTCTCGGGGTGCGGCCGAGGGAGCGGCCCGGTCGGGCTTCCGGCGCAGCGCGCGGCTCCGGGCGGGAGGCTCGCGTCGCTCGCCTCCTCGCGATCCTCCAGCGGCCCCTCAGGAGAGACGCACCCGCTCGACGCCGTCGGGACCGGGGAGCCGCTGCCGGCGGGTGAGCACCGGCTCGAACAGGTCGCCCATCCGCTCGACCCGGCGAAGGACGTCCTTCGCCTCGAGCACGAGGCCGTCGCCGCGGCGGGTGCGCGCCGCCTTCTCGACCTCTGCCCAGGTCACCGGGGCGGACACCGTCGGGCGCGCCCGGGCCCGCAGCGAGTACACGGAGACCGTGGTCTTGTGCGGATCGTTCTGGCTCCAGTCGACGAGCACCTTCCCCACGCGGAGGTCCTTCTTCATCCGCTCCACCACGAGCTTCGGGTGCCCCCGCTCGAGCACCTGCGCCACGGCGTGGGCGAAGGGCTTCGTCTCGTCGTAGGTCGCCCTGCCGCCGAGCGGGACGTAGAGCTGGAGACCCTTCGAGCCGGAGGTCTTTGGGTAGACCTCGAGCTCCAGGCGGTGCAGGAGCTTGCGGACGAGGAGCGCCACGTCGCAGCAGGTCACGACGTCCGCGGGCGGGCCGGGGTCGAGGTCGAACACGATCGTCGTCGGCGTGTCGATCGCGTGCGCGAGCGACAGCGACGTGTGCAGCTCGAGGTCGGCGATGCTCGCCGCCCAGATGAGCGACGGGAGGTCGTTCACGACGCAGTAGTCGATGAACTCGTCGTTCCGCTCGCTCCACACCTTCGCCGTGTGCACCCACTCCGGCCGGTGAGGGGGGCAGCGCTTCTCGTAGAAGAACATGCCCTCGACGCCCTCCGGGTAGCGCTTCATGGTGAGGGGCCGGCCAGCCAGGTGCGGCAGCAGCGCCGGCGCGATCCGCGCGTAGTAGTCGACGACGTCGCCCTTCGTGAACCCGGCCTCCGGGTAGAAGACCTTGTCCAGGTTCTTGAGGACGAGGCGGCGCCCCCCGACCTCGACCTCGACGCCGGCCTTGCTCGCGGAGGCCCGCCGCGCGGCGGGCCGCTTGGGCCCGGGCTCGCTCGCGGGAGCGCGCCTCGCCGCCGGCCGCTTGGGGCGGGCGGTCACGGCCGCTTCTTCCTCGCCGCCTTCTTCGTGCCGGCGGCGCGCGCCGCCACGGCGGGCCGGTGTCGCCGCTCGCCTCGCGCCGGGTGCGCGGCGGGCTCGCCCCC
>NZ_JALCZC010000147.1:0-8597 GCF_022690805.1 Anaeromyxobacter sp. SG66 | reverse complement strand
GGCGCCCCGGCGGCACGAACGCGTTGCCACGCTCGCCGCTCCGGCCGGGCGCCGGCGCCGCCGCCGGGCCGCGCCCCTCGGGACGGCCGAAGCCGCCCCGCCCCGGCGCCGGCCGAGCGTCGGGCCGATAGACCGAGATCTCCCCGGAGCCTGCTCGCGCGGCGGCCGGCGACGGCGCGGCGATCACGCGCGACGGACGGAGAGGCCGGCCGAGGCGGGCCTCGATGGCGCGAGGCGCGGGGCCGCCCCACGCCGGAGCAGGAGACGGACGGGCGCCGCCCGGGACCGGGCGCGGAGCCGGCCGCGCCGGCGCGGGGGCGGTGCGGTCGAAGTAGTGGCGCGTGTAGCGGGGCGCGTAGGCGACGCTGTAGACGGGCACGGAGACGAAGCGGACGCTCGGCACGAACGTCCACCAGGTGTCGTAGAACGGATAGGAGGTCACGTACACGGACAGTCCTGGAGCGAGCGGCGCCCAGCCGACGACGTCGCCGGAGAACCGCCAGGACACCCACGCCGGCGCCCACTGGTACCCCGGCACCCAGACCCAGCCGTAGAAGCCGTCGTAGGCCCAGCGCCCGTAGTGATAGGCGGCCCAGCCCCACGGCTCGTCCGACACCCAGAACCAGCCCTCGTTCGTCCACTCCCACCGGCCGTAGTAGTACGGGCGCCATCCGCCGGCCACGTGCGGCCGCCACACGCGCCCGTAGGCGCCGGCGGAAACCCACTCGCCGTACTGGCCCAGCGGATCGTAGAACGTGTCGAAGGTGACGCCGCCGGAGACGCCCACGTCCACCGAGACGTCGTAGTCGGGCGAGCGCTCGTCGGCCCACCGATCCCCGGAGTCGTCGTCCCAGCCGCCGTCCTGCGCGTGCGTCGAGAGCGGCGCGAGCGAGGTCGCGATCAGCGCGGCGATGAGCGTGTGGCGGAGCATGACGGTTCTCCTCGGAGGTCGGGCGCCGGAATGGCCAGGGTCCCCGGCGGGCTCCTCACCCGGATGACCTAGCAATCGGGATGCCGCGTAAATTCCACGGTTTTCCCGGACGCTTGGCACCTCGCGCGCGGCGCATCGCGGCACACTGTGCGGCGCCGTCACCCCGCCCACCCTCCTGCCGGCCGCTACGCAGCCCCGAAGACACGGACGCCCCGGCCGAGGCGGCCAGGGCGTCGAGGGTGCATCCAGGACGGAAGACCGCCCTAGGCGAGCTTCTTCTCCTTCTCGAACGAGAGGAGCGGCGGCTCCTTGTTCAGGATCACGCCGTCCGTGATCTTGCACTCCTTCACGCCCTCCCGGTACGGCACGTCGTACATGATGTCGAGCATCGCCTGCTCGAGGATGGCGCGGAGGCCGCGGGCGCCGGACTTCCGCCGCATCGCCTCGCGGGCGGTGGCGCGCAGCGACTCCTTCGTGAAGGAGAGCTTCACCTTCTCGAGGTCGAAGAGCTTCACGTACTGCTTCGTGAGCGCGTTCTTCGGCTGGGTGAGGATCGTGACGAGATCCTCCTCGGAGAGATCGGCGAGCGTCGCGATGATGGGCAGGCGCCCGACGAACTCGGGGATCATCCCGAACTTCACGAGATCGGACGGCTCGACGCGCGCGAGGAGCTCGCCGAGGCTCGCCTCCTCCTTGCGCTCGATCTTGGCCCCGAAGCCGAGCGCCTTCACGCCGGCGCGGCGGCGGATCACCTGCTCGAGCCCGCAGAAGGCCCCGCCGACGATGAAGAGGATGTTCGAGGTGTCGACCTGGATGTACTCCTGCTGGTTGTACTTCTTGCCGCCGCGCGGGGTGACGTTCGCGCGCGTGCCCTCGATGATCTTGAGGAGCGCCTGCTGCACGCCCTCGCCGCCGACGTCGCGCGTCGGGGACGGGGAGTCGCCCTTGCGGGCGATCTTGTCGATCTCGTCGATGTAGACGATGCCGCGGGCGGCCTTCTCGACGTCGTAGTCCGCGGCGTGGAGCAGGTTCTGGATGATGTTCTCGACGTCCTCGCCGACGTAGCCGGCCTCGGTGAGGCTCGTCGCGTCCGCGATGGTGAACGGGACGTTGAGGAACCGGGCGAGCGACTGGGCGAGGAGCGTCTTGCCCGACCCCGTCGGCCCGATGAGGAGGATGTTCGACTTCTGGAGCTCGACGTCGTCCCCGCCTGGCCGCGCCTGGCCCGGTCGCTGCGGCCGCGCCGGCTTCTTGGAGTAGACGCGCTTGTAGTGGTTGTAGACGGCGACGGAGAGGACCTTCTTCGCCTTGTCCTGACCGACCACGTAGTCGTCGAGGAAGCTCTTGATCTCGGCCGGCGTCGGCAGCGAGACGGCGGGGCGCCCCTCGTCGCGCTCCGCCTCCTCCGCGATGATGTCGTTGCAGAGGCGGATGCACTCGTCGCAGATGTAGACCGTCGGCCCCGCGATGAGCTTGCGAACCTCCCGTTGCCCCTTCCCGCAGAATGAGCACGACAGGTTGCCGTGATGGTCTTTCCGGCTCACGCGATCCCTCGGTTCCACGATGTTACCACCAAGCCCCCGACCCCCGGAATTTGGGGCACGGTTCGAATATAGCCAGGTGCGTCCCGCACCGCCCCACCAACTCCTTCGGGGCGTCACGGATCAGCGGCGGAGCAGCGATTCGATCTCCCCTGCGAGGGCGCTTGCGCGCTCCGCGACCGGCCGGGGCACGGCCGCCTCCTCGCGACAGGCCTCCGCGAGGCGGCGCGCCTGCGCCGCGAGCCGATCGAGCCGATCCTCCTTGGGAGCGGGCGCCGGCGGGGCGGGCGGACCGAACCGCTCCGCGAGCTTGCGGTTCATGGTCGCGGGCGTCGGGGGGCGCTCCACGAGCACCTCGTCGCGGAGCTCGCGCCAGCCGGAGTCCGACAGCCGCCCCGCGGCCTCGGCGCGGGACAGCACCTCGATCACCTCGAAGGGCGGAGCGCGCCCGTCGCCCCGCTGCTTCGCGAGCTCGGGCTCGTGCCGCTCGAGGAACCCGTAGCTCGCGGTGAGCTTCTCGGCCGTCGCGCTCCGGATGAACAGCTCCTTCGAGCAGTACCGCTCGAAGCTCGGGTAACCCCACTCGCGCCAGCGCTCCTTGCGCTTCACCTCCACGAGCAGCCGGGCGAGCCCGACCCACGCGGTCTTGAAGCGCCGCGCGCCCTCCAGGACCTCGCGGCGGAAGGAGCCTTCCGGCAGGTCCTCCGCGCGGGAGGCGAGCTTCTCGGCGGTGGCCGTCATCGCCCGATCCGGAACGCGAGTGAGACCGTCGGCCGCTGCCCCGGGAACGTCTCGAAGTGCCAGCCGCCGAGCGCCTTCACGAGGCAGTCCTTGAGCGCGCCGGCGCGGAAGCGCGGCTCGTCGATCCAGAGCGCCGCCACGCGGCCGTCGTTGCCGATCGCGAACTCGATGGGCACGTCGCCGTGGAAGTCGGGCGAGCGCGTCGCCTCGTCGCGGAAGCACGGCACGAGCGTGCGCTGCTCGCGCGAGACGACCGCCTGGATCTTGCGCTCGTCGAACTGCGCCGAGACGAGCTCGCCGCCGTCGATCGCGCCGCCTGCCGCGCGGCGCGAGGACGCCGCGAGGCCGCCGCTCTTCTCCGGCGAGGCCGCGGGCGGGCGCGCGCGGCCGCCGCTCGCCCCGGGCGCCGGCGCGTCCATGGGCACCTCGACCATGTCGTCCGCCTCCGGCGCGCGGTGCTCGACGCCCACCCGCGCCGCCGAGGCGATGGAGATCCCGGCGCCGAAGTCCTCGAGCAGCGCGCTCGTCTCCGCCGGGCGCCGGGCGAGCAGGAACCCGACGACCGCCGCGCCGCCCACGAGGAGCGCGAGCGCGAGGGCCCAGCCGAGCGCGCGCCGGCGCCCGCGGCGCGCCGCGAGCTGGCGCGCTCCGGTGACCTCGCGCTCCACCCGCTGCGCCGCCGCCGCCCGCTTGGCGTGCAGGATGAAGAGGGGGACCTCGCCGACGGGACGCCAGCTGCCGTCGCCCGCGGACACCGAGGTCAGGGCGTCGAGCTCGCCGCGGTAGAGCATCGCGGCGAGGCCGCGCGAATCGACCGGGCCGAACACCTGGCCGCCCTTGCGGAACAGCCACTCGCCGCCCTGCAGGCGGGGGTCGTCGAGGAGGAGCGTCTCGTCTGTGCCGGGCGCCATCGGGGTGCGGGACTCGGATGAGGAGGTGGGTGGGGAGCGCACGCCGGAGGTGACGCAGGCGCGGCGGGCGTGGTGAACTTAGCACGAGGTGGAAAGGCGCTTCTACGCTCTGCGCGTCGCCTACGAAGGCGGGCGTTTCCGCGGGTTTCAGCGGCAGCCGGGGCTGCCCACGGTGCAGGACGCGCTCGAGGGGGCGCTCCTCGCCGCGGGCGTCAGGGCGACGCTCGCCGTGGCGGCGCGCACGGACGCCGGGGTGCACGCGCTCGACCAGGTCGTGAGCTTCTCGGCGCGCGCGGCGCTCGATCCCGAGGCGCTACGTCGCGCGCTGAACGCCGCCCTGCCAGAGGGGATCCTGGTGCGCGAGGCGCTGCGGGTCGGGCCGTCCTTCCACGCGCGGAACACCGCCCGCGGCCGCCGCTACGTCTACCTCGTCGGCGCGCCGCCGCCCGGCCCGCTCGCCGGGTACGCGTGGGCGCTCCCGGACCCGCGGGCGTTCCCGGCGCTCACCGAGGCGCGGCTCGACGCCGAGGCGATGCGGAGCGCGCTCTCGCACGCCGTGGGGACGCACGACTTCACCGGCTTCGCCCGCCCGGGAGAGCAGCGGGGCACGGTGCGCACCGTCACCCGGGCCGACGTGGTCACCGCGAGCTGGGCGCCGCTCCACGCCCTCGTCTTCGAGGGACACGGCTTCTTGCGCGCGATGATCCGCAACCTCGCCGGCACCGCCGTGGCGGTGGGGCTCGGGCTCGCGCCGCCGACCCTCGTCCGCGACCTCCTGCTCGCGCGCGGGCGGTACCGCGGCGTGCGCGCGCCCGGCTGGGGGCTCACGCTTGCCGCGGTCGTCTATCCGGACGGTTCGCTGCCCGCGCCGCCCGGTAGAGCTCCATGAAGACGCCGAACACCGGCGCCCGGGCCCCGGTGGCGACGCGCACCCGGCCGCCCGGGAGGCGCGGCGGCTCGGGCGGGGTCGAGCGTCCGTCCTTGCGGCCGGACGTCTCGGCCGTCACATCGCCCCCTGCTCGGGCGGGAGCTGGCCGTACTTGGCGAGGAGGTCGGCCACGGCCTCGCGCAGGTAGTCGGACTGACGGACCCGCGTGCGGCGGGCGAGGTTGCGGAGCTCGGCGGCGAACTGGGGGGGAAGCCGGACCAGCATCGGCTCGAGGCGCGCAGACGCGCTCGGGTCCTGGGCGGCAACGACGTCGGTCAGCTCGGCGGGCGTAGGCATGTGTAGGCTCCTTGCGACAACGGCTTACGTTTGCCTACACGCTACCACTCGATAGCCGCCTCGCAAGAAAGCGCACGTTCGACAGTTTTCTTGACAGGGGCGCCTCCGACGAGGGCCCCGGGGCCGACCGCCCTACCCCGCCACGACGGGCAGCGCGACACCGGCGAGCGCGTTCATGCGGCCCGACCGGAAGGGCTCCAGATCGAGCACGGCCAGCTTGAACCCCGCTGCCTTGACGGCCAGGGCGATCTCGGCGCGACGCTCGAACCCGCGGGCGAGCTCGCCCTCGGCGAGCTCCACCCGCCCGATGTCGCCGTGATGGCGGACGCGCAGGTCGCGGAACCCCAGGGCGCGGAGCCCAGCCTCGGCTCGCTCCACCTGCCCGAGCCGCTCGGGGGTGACCGGCGTTCCGTAGGGGATGCGCGAGGCGAGGCACGCCATCTGCGGCTTCGCCCAGGTCGGGAGCCCGTAGGCCTCGCTCCAGGCGCGCACCTCGTCCTTCGTGAGGCCCGCCTCCGCGAGCGGCGAGCGGACGCGCCGCTCCTCGGCGGCGCGGTGCCCCGGCCGGTGATCGCCCAGATCGTCGGCGTTGAAGCCGTCGAGCACGACGGCGAGCCCCTCGACCCGGGCCGTCTCCTCGCAGATCCGGAAGAGCTCGCGCTTGCAGTAGTAGCAGCGATCGACCGGGTTCGAGAGGTAGCCCGGGTCCTCCTGCTCGTGGCTGTCTCGCTCCAGGTGGCGGACGCCGAGCCGGGCGGCGAGCGCGCGCGCCTCCTCGCGCTCTGCCTGGGGAACCGACGGGGAGTGCGCGGTCAGCGCCACGGCGCGATCGCCGAGCACCTCTCGCGCGACGGCGACGACGAAGGTGGAGTCGACGCCGCCGGAGAAGGCCACGAGGACGCTGGCGCAGCCGCGCAGCGCCTCCTTCAGCCGAGCGAGCTTCTGCGCGGAGTCGCGGCGGAGATCTTCGAGAACGTTCGGCGACATGGCGCGGGACTTTTACTCGCTCGCGTCCGCGCGCGCAAAGCTCCGCGACCGGATCCGGGGGGTCGCGAGACGCGTCATGCCGTCGCCGAGGCCCGGGAGCCGCGGCGAAGGCGTACGTGCCGCCCGTGACGCCGCAGGCGCGCGGCTCGCAGCCGCTCAGCGGCGGCGCTTGGCGGTCTTCGTGGCCCTGCCGGCGACCTTCTTCGGCGCCTGCCTCGCCGCCGCCTTCGCGACGAGCTTCCGCCGGGCGCCGCCGCGAACGGCGCGGTCCGGCTTGCCCCGGCGCGGCCGGAGCCCGCCCGTGATCCGTCCGAACTCGGCCGGCCCCACGAGCCGCTGATCCACGAGGGCCTGGAACACGCGCGTCCCGGCCTCCTCGACGGAGAGCTGGTCGGTGTGGACCGTCACGTCCGCGTGGGTGGGCGGCTCGTAAGGAACGTCGACGCCGGGGACCTGCTTCAGCTCGCCGGCGAGCGCGCGGCGATAGATCCCCTGCGGATCGCGCTGCTGGAGCTTCTCCATCGAGCAGTCGACGAACACCTCGAGGAACCGGCGCGCCTCCTTGCGCAGGGCGTCGCGCGCGTCGCGGTAAGGCGAGAGCGCCGCGCAGACGGCGATCCCACCGGAGCGGGCCACCGCCTTCGCGACGAGCCCGAGGCGCGCGACCGCGCGCGCGTGGTCCTCCTTGCTGGCGCCGAGGCCCTCGAGCAGCACTGCGGCGTCGCCGTGCTCGTCGAGCAGCTCCACCGCGCGCCCCGAAGCCACGAGCCGCTTGGCGAGGTGCGCGGCGAGCGTGCTCTTGCCGGCGCGGTTCATCCCCGTCAGCCAGATGACGAAGCCGGTGGTGTGCGTGTCCATGGATCCTCCAGCGTCTCAGCTCGGTCGGCCGTCGCCCGGTCGCCGGGGGCCGATCCGTTCGAGCGCGATCTCGAAAGTATACCCTGTCGGATCCTGTCCCGCCAAACGGGTATTCCCTCCCCACCTATTGGCTTTCTTCAGTGTATCCGGCTCGTTGTGCAATGCGCCCCCCGGATGGGCGTTGCCGGAGGGTCAATTCTCGACGACGCGCAGGGGTACACGGGCCGAGAAATCGGCGCCGCGGTAGGCCTTTCTCCTCCCTCTGGCAGACGAGCAGCGCAGGCGAGGCGGCCCGCCGCAGCCCCGCCGCAAGCAGCCGGCGAGCGCCGCAGGAGGGATCACCCGAGCGGCAGCGACACGTCGCTACGTCGCGCCCGCGCCGGGGCCGCCGCACGCGCACCCCGGGAGCCGGCTCGTCGGTCGCGCCGTCGCGACGCCGCGGACGAGATCGATGCGTCGCCCGGGGGTGGATTCCGGGTTCGCGATCATGAGGACGAGCTCCGCCGCGCCCAGCGCAGAGAGCGCGGCGATGCCGGGCTGCGCGGGACGGCCCGCGCCGGCGGTCGAGCGGGCGCAGGCGTAGCAGGGCGCGCCCGGCGGCACGACCACGAGCGCCCCGCCCTCCGCGTCAGGCTCGACGACCACGTGGGGGATCCCCGCGCGCCGCGCGGCCTCCGCGGAGGCGAGCGCCTGCGGCCCGGAAGACGCGAAGACGAGCGTCGCGGTCGGCACGCCGCCTTTCGGATAGGGCTCTATCGAGACGAAGCGCGAGAGCGGGGCGAGCACGGCGCGCGCCGCCTCGACGCGCGGCGAGCCGACGGCGGATGGGGCGAAGAGCCAGCCGCTGGCGTCGCTCGGCGAGACGTCCTCGGCGTCCTCGATCCAGAGCCGCCCCACCCCAGCCTGCACGAGGTAGACGAGGCCGGCGGACGCGACCGCGTCCGCCCCGACGACCCGCACCCGGGCGCGCCCGAGCCGCTCCTGCGCCGCCTCGCCGAACCCCGGCACGAGGAGCTGCCGCGCGTACCGCTCCAGCCGTTCGTCGTTCACGCTCTCGACTCCCGTGAGCGCCGGGGCACCCGGCGCCCTCCTACGGCCACTCCGGCGCGGCGCCGGCGCCCTTCTCGAGGACCACGCGGAACGCCCCCGGCGCGCCCGCGAGCGGCTCCACCGCGAGCACGCGGTGGCCGTCCTCGGCCGCGCTCCTCGGCAGGTTCTCCACCGGCTCTCCCGCGGCGAGCCAGACCTCGAGCCGCTCTCCGGCCGCGAGGCGCTCGAGCGCGATCTTCGCCTTCACGTAGGTCATGGGGCAGGCGTAGGCGCGCACGTCCACGCGCGGCGGGGCGCTCGCGCTCACGCCGCGCCCTCGCCGCGAGCCGGCGCGGCGCAGGCGGGCGGCGCGG
>NZ_JALCZC010000146.1:0-8673 GCF_022690805.1 Anaeromyxobacter sp. SG66 | reverse complement strand
CGCGCCTCGCCCCCGGCGACGACCGGCCGCGCCCGCGCCCCCTCCCGCCGCGCCGGTCAGCCCGCCCGCAGCTCGCCGTAGGCCCACGCGGCGACGCGAAAGGCGGCGAACGCCACCGCCGCCGTCACGGCGAGCGCCGCGGCGAGCACGCCCGCGACGACGAGCCCGCTCGCGCGGCGCGTCGGCGCGGGCGCCGCGAGCCAGGTCTCGAGGAGCCGCACGTTCCTGAGGTTCGCCTTGAAGCCGGCGTCGAAGAGGTCGCCGAGGAGCGGCACCGCGCCCACGACCGCGTCGACGGCGAGGTTCATCCCCATCCGCGCGACGAGCACCGCCGGGGCCCCGAGCCGCCACGCCACGAGGAGCACGTACGCCGCCGCCACGCTCGTCGCGACGTCGCCCACGCCTGGGAAGAGCCCGATGATGGGGTCGAGGCCGATGCGCAGATCGGTCCCGGGGATGCGGAACGCGGCGTCGAGCCAGCGCGCGACGAGCCGCGCCTCGCGCAGCCTGGGATCGGGCGCCCGGCCGGCGCCGCCGATTTCGAAGTCAGCGCCGTCGAGCACGCGACCGCCCCGAGACCCGGGCGCGCGGCGTGTATACTCCCCCTTCTTTCTCGACGGACGGCCCATGATCCAGATCTACGACACCACGCTGCGCGATGGCACCCAGCGCGAGGGGATCTCCCTCTCGTGCGAGGACAAGCTCCGGATCGCGCGCCGCCTCGACGAGCTCGGCGTGGCCTTCGTGGAGGGCGGCTGGCCGGGCTCGAACCCCAAGGACGCCGAGTTCTTCGCGCGCGCGCGCGACCTGCCCTGGCGGCGGGCGGCCGTCGCGGCGTTCGGCTCGACCTGCCGCGTCGGCGGGGTGCCGGAGGACGACGCGAACCTGCGGGCGCTCCTCGACTCGGGCGCGCCGGTGTGCACCGTGGTCGGCAAGACCTGGACGCTGCACGTGACCGACGTGCTGCGCGCGAGCCTCGACGAGAACCTGCGGATCATCGAGCAGAGCCTGGCCTGGCTCCGCGAGCGCGGCCGCCGCGTCATCTACGACGCCGAGCACTTCTTCGACGGCTGGCGCGCCGACTCCGGCTACGCGCTCGCCACGCTCGAGGCCGCCACGCGCGGCGGCGCCGAGACGCTGGTGCTGTGCGACACGAACGGCGGGACGCTGCCGTGGCAGGCGGCCGAGATCATCCGCGCGGTCCGCGCCCGGGTGAAGACGCCGCTCGGCGTCCACGCCCACGACGACTCCGGCACGGCGGTGGCGACCTCGCTCGCCGCGGTGCACGAGGGCGCGATCCAGGTGCAGGGCACGATCAACGGCTACGGCGAGCGCTGCGGCAACGCCGACCTCTGCTCGGTCATCCCCGGGCTCGAGCTGAAGCTCGGGCTGCGGTGCCTGCCCGAGGGCCACCTCCAGTCGCTCACCGAGCTCTCCCACTTCGTCGCCGAGGTCGCGAACCTCGCCCCCGACGAGCACCTCCCGTACGTCGGCCGCTCGGCGTTCGCCCACAAGGGCGGGATCCACGTCGCGGCGATGCGGCGCAACGCGGCCTCGTACCAGCACGTCCTGCCCGAGCTCGTCGGCAACCAGATGCGCGTCGTCGTCTCCGAGCTCTCCGGCCGCGGCAACCTGCTCTCGAAGGCGGAGGAGCTGGGGCTCGGCGCGGGCGAGGGGGTCGCCGACGTGCTCGAGGAGATCAAGACGCTCGAGGCGCGCGGCTTCTCGTTCGAGGCGGCCGAGGCGTCGGTGGCGCTCATGATGAAGCGGCACGATCCGGGGTACCGCGCGCCGTTCGAGCTCGTCGACTTCCTCGTGAACGTCGAGCACCGCGACGGGCGAGGGCTCTTCTCGGAGGCGATGGTGAAGGTGCGCGTCGACGGCGAGCTCCTGCACACCGCCGCCGAGGGCGACGGGCCGGTCGACGCGCTCGACGCGGCGCTGCGCAAGGCGCTCCTGCCGCGCTACCCTCGCATCGCCGAGCTCAAGCTCGTCGACTACAAGGTCCGCATCCTGGACGGCAAGAACGGCACCGCGGCGGTCACGCGCGTGCTCGTGGACACGCAGCACGGCAAGCGCGTCTGGAGCACGGTGGGCGCCTCGCCGAACATCATCGAGGCGAGCTGGCGCGCGATCGTGGACGCCCTGGAGTACGGGATCACGATCGCCGCGGAGAACGGAGGGAGCGAAGCGTGAGGGCGAAGATCGTCGTTCTGCCCGGTGACGGCATCGGGCCTGAGGTGACCGCGGAGGCGATCCGCGTGCTCGAGGCGGTGGCGCGGAAGGGCGGCCACGTCTTCGAGCTGTCCGAGCACCTCATGGGCGGGTGCTCCATCGACCGGCACGGCACCGCGCTCACGCCGGAGGTGCTCGCCGCCTGCCAGGCCTCGAGCGCGGTCCTCCTCGGGGCGGTCGGCGGGCCGAAGTGGGACGACCCGGCGGCCAAGGTCCGGCCGGAGCAGGGGCTCCTCGGGCTGCGCAAGGGGCTCGGCGTCTTCGCGAACCTGCGCCCGGTGCGCGTGCACCCCGCGCTCGTGGACGCGTCGCCGCTCAAGGCGGACCGCCTCGCGGGCGTGGACCTGCTCGTGATCCGCGAGCTCACCGGCGGCCTCTACTTCGGCCAGCCGAAGGGCCGGGAGGAGAAGGACGGTCACGTCCGCGCCGTCGACACGCTCGAGTACCACGACTACGAGGTGCAGCGGGTGGTGGAGCTCGCGTTCAGGCTCGCCCGCGGCCGCCGGCGCAAGGTGACGTCGGTCGACAAGGCGAACGTGCTCGAGTCCTCCCGCCTGTGGCGGCAGGTGACGAGCGCGATCGGCGCGGCGAACCCCGACGTGGCGCTCGACCACATGCTCGTGGACACCGCCGCGATGCGGCTCGTCGCGGCGCCTGCGTCGTTCGACGTCGTCGTCACCGAGAACATGTTCGGCGACATCCTCACCGACGAGGCGTCGGTGCTCGCCGGCTCGATGGGCATGCTCCCGTCGGCGTCCATCGGGGCGGGCGGGCCGGGCCTGTACGAGCCGATCCACGGCTCCGCGCCGGACATCGCCGGCAAGGGGATCGCGAACCCGCTCGGCACCATCCTCTCGGCCGCGATGATGCTCCGCCACTCGCTCGGGCTCGAGGCGGAGGCGGCGGCCGTCGAGAGGGCGGCGGACGCGGCCGTCACCGACGGCGCGCGCACCCGCGATCTCGGCGGCACGCTGTCCACCCGGGCGATGGCGGACGAGGTGCTGCGGCGCCTCGCGAGCTGAACGCCCGGGTCCGGCCCCGCCCGGTCGCCCGCGCGACCGCCTCCATCGGGTCCAGGCGACCGAGGGTGAGGCGCGGAGCAGGAACGGTCCGTAAAATGAATTCGAGGCGTGCCCGTCCGTGATCCTCGGGGCGGGCGCCTTCGACTTTCGACCGTTCGCTCGAGGAGACAGCTCCCATGACCCGTCGCTCCACGGCCGCTCGCTCGCTCATCGCCCTCCCGATCGCCCTCGCGCTCGCCGGCGCGTGCGCGGTGAACCCGGTCACCGGAAAGCGCGAGCTCTCGCTCGTCTCCAAGGATCAGGAGATCGCGCTCGGCAAGCAGAGCGCGGAGCAGGTGAAGCAGCAGATGGGCGTCTACCCGGACGAGAAGGTCCAGGCCTACGTCCGCGAGATCGGGATGCGCATCGCCAAGGCCTCGGAGCGGCCGGATCTCCCGTGGCAGTTCACCGTCCTCGACGACCCCACCGTCAACGCGTTCGCGCTGCCGGGCGGTCCGGTGTTCATAACGCGCGGCATCCTCACGTACCTCGGCTCGGAGGCCGAGCTCGCGAGCGTGCTCGGGCACGAGATCGGGCACATCACGGCGCGCCACTCCGTCGAGCAGCTCTCGAAGCAGCAGCTCGCCCAGCTCGGGCTCGGAGTCGGGATGATCGTCTCTCCGGAGCTCGCGCAGGTGGGGCAGGCGGCCGCCGCGGGGCTCCAGCTCCTGTTCCTCAAGTACGGCCGCGACGCCGAGCGCCAGGCGGATCAGCTCGGCTTCAAGTACATGGCGCAGCAGGGCTACGACGTGCGCGAGATGTCCAAGGTGTTCGTCACCCTCGAGCGCTCCAGCGCGCAGCAGGGGGCGGGGCGCGTCCCGGAGTGGCAGTCGACGCACCCCGACCCGGGCAACCGCGCCGAGACCGCGCGCGAGCGGGCCGCGAAGGCGACGATCCCGCCGGGCGCCAAGGTGGAGCACGATCGCTACGTCCAGCTCGTGTCCGGGATGGTCTTCGGCGACGACCCGCGGCAGGGCTTCTTCAAGGGCGACACGTTCCTGCACCCGGACCTCAAGTTCCAGATGAAGTTCCCGCAGGGCTGGAAGGCGCAGAACGCCCCGAGCGCGGTCGTGGCGGTGAGCCCGAAGCAGGACGCCGCCCTCCAGCTCGCGGCCGCCGGGAAGCTCTCGCCCGAGGAGGCGACGAAGAAGTTCTTCCAGCAGGAAGGGGTGAAGCCGCTGCAGGCGCCGCAGTCCGGGACGCTCGGGGGACAGGCCGCGACGGCGAGATACTTCCAGGCGCAGACGGACCAGGGCGTGCTGAACGGGATCGTGTCGTTCGTGTCGCACGGCGGCCTCACCTACCAGCTGGTCGGCTACTCCCCGGCCCAGGCGTTCTCCGGCTACGAGGCGACCTTCAAGCAGGCCCTCTCGACCTTCGGCCCGCTCACGGACAAGTCCGCGGAGAACGTCCAGCCCGCCAAGGTGGAGGTCGTCCGCGTCCCGCGCGAGATGACGATCTCGGAGTTCAACCAGCAGTTCCCGTCCACCGTGCCGCTCGACGTCGTCGCCATCGTGAACGGCGTCGACAAGGACGGGAAGCTTCCCGGCGGCACGACGGCGAAGCGCATCACGGGCGGCGTGCCCGCGAAGCAGCTCCAGCAGCAGCCCGGGTCGTGAAGGGCTCCCTCGCGCCGGCCCGCGTCGGGTAACCTCGCGGCCATGGAACTGGATGCGCTCGGCGCGGCGCGGCTCCGCCGCCTCGCCCTCGGCACGGCTGCCATCGGCCGGCCCGCGTACATGACCCTCGGCCACGCCGAGGACCTCGCGGGCGGCCGCTCGCCGGAGCAGCTGGAGCGCCACGCCCACGCGGTCCTCGACGCCGCCCTTGCGGCCGGCGTCCGGTGGGTGGACGCGGCGCGCTCGTACGGCCGCGCGGAGGCGTTCGTCCGCTCCTGGCTCGACGCGCGCGGCCTCGCGCCCGGCGAGGTGACCGTCTCGTCGAAGTGGGGCTACCGCTACGTGGGCGGGTGGCGCCTCGACGTGGAGCGGCACGAGGTGAAGGATCACTCCCTCGCTGCGCTCGAGGAGCAGCTCGCCGAGACGCGCGCGATCCTCGGCCCGCACCTCGCCCTCTACCAGATCCACTCCGCGACGCTCGAGACCGGGGTGCTCGACGACGCGGGGGTGCTCGACGCGCTCGCGCGCCTGCGCGACGGCGGGGTCCGCGTGGGCCTCACCGTGACGGGCGTGCGGCAGGCGGAGACGGTCCGGCGCGCGCTCGCGGTGTCGCGCGGCGGGACGCCGCTCTTCGCGAGCGTGCAGGCCACCTGGAACGTGCTGGAGCGCTCCAGCGAGGAGGCGCTCCGCGAGGCGCACGCCGCCGGCCGGACCGTGATGGTGAAGGAGCCGCTCGCGAACGGCCGGCTGACCGCGCGAGGGGACGCGGGCGCGTCGGGCCCGCTCGCGGACCTCGCGCGCGCCCGGGGCTCGACTCCCGACGCCGTCGCGCTCGCCGCGGCGCTCGCGCAGCCATGGGCCGACGTGGTGCTGCTCGGCCCCACCACCGTGGCGCAGCTCCACTCGAACCTCGCCGCCGCGCACCTCGTGCTCGCTCCCACCGAGCTCGCCACCCTGGCGACGCTGGCGGAGCCCGCCGCCGCGTACTGGGAGCGGCGCGCGCGGCTCGCGTGGACGTGACCCGCGAGTGCCTGTTGGGGCTGGGGTCTCGCCGGGCCCCTCCGCTGAAGGCGTGTGGTGGACCGATGTAGTCCATGTTGACTGAATCGGTCCACTTCGTTGTGCCCGTGGGATATCCCAGGACGCGGGTTGGTGGGCGACGTGATGTAAGTCAAAACACGGCCTGCAACCCCGCGGAATAATTCAACAGGGCGACAAGTTGCCGCATGGCGCGGGTCAACCGGGCCCCGTATCCCGAGTCCAAGCACCTGGACACGGGAGACGCCCATGAGCGAGTCCGAGACCGAGGTCGTCACCATCGCGGCAGAGATTCAAGCGGCGCCCGCAGCTCCCCTCTCGATCGCGAAGCGCCTCCGGGCCTTCGGAGACTTCATCTCGCAGGCCGTGGCGGTCGCCTTCACGGTGGCCCTGGCGGCGGTCACGGCGCTCGCGGCCCTGCTCGCCGTGACGCTGTTCGCCCCGGTGTTCCTCGTCCTGTTCGCCCGGGCGCTGCGACGCCAGGAGCAGCTCAGGCTCTCGCGCGCGGCGGCCTGACGGGCCGTCGAGGATCGACGCTTCACGACGCCGTCCGGCTCGAGCGCCGCGGCCGCGGGCCGCTCACGACAGGGCGTCGAACCGGTCGAAGCGCATCGTGAATACCGCCCGGCCCTGCGTGAGCGACCGGAGCTCGGTCGCGTACCCGAACATGCGGCGCAGCGGCGCCTCGCTCTGGATCGCCTTCGTGGCCGCGCCGCGATCCGCCACGTCGAGGATCGTCCCGCTGCGCTGGTCGAGGCTGCCGATCACCGCGCCGAGGTGCTCGCCGGGCGCGACGATCTCCACCCGCATCACGGGCTCGAGGAGCACCGGCCGCGCGCGACCGGCGGCCTCGCGCACCGCGTCGGCCGCGGCGACCTTGTACGCCATCGGCTTCGACCCGCCCTCGCGCCACGTCGCGCCGGTGAGCACCACCTCCACGTCCTGGAGCGGATAGCCCTCGAGCACGCCGGCCTCCGCCGCCTCGCGCGCGCCCTGCTCGACCGCGCCGCGCACCTCGGCGCGCAGGAACGGCAGCGCCGCCGCTGCGGGGTCGACGCGGAAGCGGAACCCGCCGCCCCGCGCGAGCGGGCCCACCCGGACCGTCACCTGGGCGAAGAGCTCGAGCTCCTCGGTCTTGCGCTCGAACGCGGCGGTCGCCTCGCCCTCGGCGGTGAGGGTCTCGCGCATGAGCACCTGCGGCTGGCCGGTCCGGACGGCCAGCCCGAACTCGCGGCGCAGCCGCTCGGCGACGATCTCGAGGTGCAGCTCGCCCATCCCCGACACGATGAGCTGACCGGTGTCCGGGTCCTCGCCGAAGCGGAAGCTCGGGTCCTCGTCCGTGACCCGCGCGAGCGCCTCGAGGAGCGCCTCGCGGTCGGAGAGCGACGCGGCCTCGATCGCCTGCGAGATGACGGGCTCGTACCCGGAGAGCCGCTCGAGCACCACCGGGTGGCCGGGATCGGAGAGCGTGTCGCCGGTGCGCGTCTCCTTGAGGCCGGTGACCGCGAAGATCTGACCCGCCCCGAGCGCGGGCGCCCGCTTCTTCTGCACCGCGTGCATGAGGAGCACGCGCGAGACCTTCTCGTGCCTGCGCAGGCTCGCGTTCCAGACGGTGTCGCCCTCGGCGATCCGCCCCGAGTAGACGCGCACGAAGACGTGCCGCCGCTTCTCGTCCAGGAGCGACACCTTGAAGGCGAGCGCCACGAGCGGCGCGTGCTCGTCGGCCGGACACGCCACCGCCTCGCCCGTGCGAGGGTCCTCGCCTCGCGCCGGCGGGACGTCGAGCGGGGAGGGGAGGTAGTCGCAGATGGCGTCGAGCACCTGCGGCACCCCCTTGTTGCGGAGCGCGGAGCCGCACAGGAGCGGGACGAACCTCCCGGTCAGCGTGGCGCGCCGGATCGCGCTCCGCAGCGCGCCCTCGTCCACCGGGGCGTCGGAGAGGACCGCCTCGGCCATGGCGTCGTCCACGTCCGCGAGCCGCTCGACGAGCGCCTGGCGCTCGGCCTCGCCCTCGCGCGAGATCCCCTCCGACTCGGTGAACGCCCGCGGGTCGTCCACGTCGCCGAAGCGCAGCGTGCGCCGGGAGACGAGGTCCTCGAACCCCTCGAACGCCGCCTCGGCGCCGAGCGGCCGCTGCACGGGCGCGATCACCTGGTCCGGGAAGCGTCGCCGCATCGAGGCGAGCGTCATCGCGAAGTCGGCGCCGACGCGGTCCATCTTGTTCGCGAAGGCGATGCGCGGCACCCGGTAGCGGTCGGCCTGCCGCCACACCGTCTCGCTCTGCGGCTCCACCCCGTGTCCCGCGTCGAAGACCGCGATGGCGCCGTCGAGCACGCGCAGGGAGCGCTCCACCTCGATCGTGAAGTCCACGTGGCCGGGGGTGTCGATGAGGTGCAGCTCGTGCCCGCGCCACTCGAAGCTCGTCACCGCGGAGGTGATGGTGATGCCCCGCTCGCGCTCGAGGTCCATCCAGTCCATCACCGCGAGGCCGTCGTGCACCTCGCCCATCTTGTGCGTGCGCCCGGCGACGAAGAGCAGCCGCTCGGTGAGCGTCGTCTTCCCGGCGTCGATGTGCGCCATGATCCCGATGTTCCGGATGGCGCGGATGCGCCGCTCGCCCGCCGCAGGTCTCGGGCCGTCGCTCGTCATGGCTGCCCCCGGCGCCGCCTCGACCGCGGCGCGCGAGGAGTATACGGCGGCGCGGCGCGCGGCGGCGCGCG
>NZ_JALCZC010000145.1:0-8961 GCF_022690805.1 Anaeromyxobacter sp. SG66 | reverse complement strand
TCTGGTCGCTACCCTGGAGCAGGTAGGAGAAGCCCTGGAACTGCGTGCTGGCCCCCTTCTTGGGGATCCGCATATTGTTCATTGAATTGTGCATCGTGTGGCAGCCGTCGCAGGTCGCGACGCCGCCGTCGTGGAACGCGAGCACGGAACAAGGCACGGCCAGAGCGAGCGCGACGAGCGCGCCCGCGATTCTTTCGAAACGCATCGGTGTGGTCCCCCAGCTTGCTGCGAGTTGAGGGCGCGGAATGTACCGGACGGTCGGACATGTCCGACAGGGAAATATCGGTGCGTGCAATTGCACGCTCCGGTGATAACTGCGCCGGGACCGTTGCTCGTCGCCGTCGGATTGCGTTGAGCGCCAGGCCTATCGTGAAGAATAGCCGTGCTGTTCGATGACGGTAAGTGAATAGGCGTGTGCCATCGTCACGGGACTCGGACGGTTGACTGTGGTCAGCCTTCGGGCAGGAGCCTCCCGCCCGTGCTCATGGACAAAGCCGGCGAACAGATGCACGCCACACCGCTGGCTCCAGCCGCGGAGATGGCGGACGTTTCGGCTTTCCCGTGCCGCTTGACGCTGCCGAGAGGCCCACGCGATAACGGCTGCGTCCCAGGGGGCGGACGGGAGCGCGATGAAGCTGAATCTGGGTGGGGCCGGGGCTGCGACGGAGCGCCTTGTTCTCGCGGCGGCCGGCGTGATCGTGTTCGCGCTCGCCATCTCCTTGCTCTCCGCCCACCGCGACCTCGACTACATCGTCTGGGCCTCCCACTACGTCGCGGAGGGCCGCTGGAACGTCTACCAGGCGGTGTACGAAGGCCCCGCGCGCCCCTTCATCGAGGGGTTCACGTACCCGCCGCTCGCGTACCTGTGGTTCGGCGCGATCGTGGCGGTGGGAAAGCTGTTCGGGCTCTACGGCTACGCGCCCTGGCTCGTGCCGCAGCCGCTGACCGCCGTCGAGTACCTGCTGCCGCGGCTGAGCTACGTGCCGGCGCTCCTCGTCATCGCCTGGACCGCGCGGCGCTTCTGGGAGCGGTTCCTCCGCAAGGACGGGGAGGACCTGGGGGGACACGCCTTCCTCGCGGCCCTCACCTCGCCGATCCTGCTCTTCGTCGGCTTCGTGTTCGGGCAGTTCGACCTCCTGCCCTCGGCCGCGACCTTCCTCGGCGCCTACCTCGTCGCGACGCGCCGTCCTTTCACAGGCGTCCTCGCCCTGTTCGTCGGCATCTGGCTCAAGAACTTCCCGGCGGTGCTCCTCGTCGTCCTCCTGCCGGTGCTCGTGACCGAGTTCGGCTGGCGGCGCGCCCTCGCGCCGCTCGCCGTGGGCGTCGCGGTGAGCGCGGCGATCGTGGCGGCCTTCTGGAGCCCGGGCTTCCGGGAGGGCTACCTCGCCTTCCGCAACCACGGCTACGACGCGATCTTCTGGGACGGTCCGGTGCGCACCACGCTCACGGAGTGGCTGCTCGCCGGGCTCCTCGTCGCGAGCGTCTGGATGAGCCTCTTCCGTGGGCTCGCGCTCTGGCAGAAGGCCGCCATCCTGTACGCCGGCAGCGTGGTGTTCCTGCTCGCGCCGCGCTACTGGTTCCCCCAGTACGTGGCGTGGGCCGCGCCGGCGCTCGTCCTCTTCGTGCTGGCGGCGCTGCGGCACCGCTCCTCGTTCTTCCCGCTCGCCTACGTCGGCCTGAACGCGCTCTACCTCGCCGCGACGTTCGTGCTCTTCCCGGACAACGTGGACACGAACATGTTCCGCGCGCTCGCCCCCGCCGTCCCGGGGCTCACCGCGAGGCTCCACCTCGAGGCGCTCGCGGGGCCGCTCTGGACGGCGATCGCGCTGCTGCTGCTGGCGTCGACGGCGATCTTCACGCTCGACGTGGCGCTCGGCGAACGACCGGACCGCCGCCTCGAGCCGGTGCGTCCGGTTCCGCCGCGGCTCCAGCTCACCGCCACGGCGGTCGCGTCCGTCGCGCTCGTGGCGCTGTACGTCGCCGCACACGTGGCGAACGTGCTCGCGCCGGTCGCAGGCTGAGCCGCGCGCGTGCTCCCCGGGCGTCTCGCCCGCACGCCACGGGAGGTCGCTCGTCCGCCGTCCGCTACGGCTTCGCCTCGTCGTGCGCCGGCTCCACCGCCCGCGCCCGGGTGTCCGGCTCCCCGCGCGCTCTCTTCCTGTAGAGCCACCACGGCCCCTCGCGTGCGGCGAGCTCGACCGGCTCGGTCGCCTCCCGGAACAGGAAGGCGCCCGTGTCCTCGGAGGAGCGCGCGAGGAAGTAGTCGTACCAGCCGTCCGTCGCCCACGTGAACCGGTCGGGCCGGAGGTTGAGCGTGGGCGTCATGGGGGGCTTCGCGCCGGGCCGGTACCGCACCACCTGCGCCGAGGTCTCGGCGAACGAGTACCCGAGCACTCCGCCTCGCCTCGCCTGGATCCATGCCCCGAAGTGCAGGTAATAGGGCGCGCCCGGCAGGGCGTCGCTGTACGAGCGCCACGGCAGCGCGACGAGGCGCGGCGCCGGCGGCACCGCGTCCACGATGCGGTCGAAGCCGCGGGCCTCCGCGTCGAACCTCCGGAAGCGCGCGGTCCACAGCGACATGCAGGCGAGCGTGAGGAGCACGAGGCCCGCCCGCGCGAGCGCCGTCCGTCGCCCGGGACGCGCCGGCGCGCTCAGCGCGAGGAGCGCGAAGGGCACCATGAACACGGTCAGCCGCTCGTAGATGAACGAGACCGCGAGCGCGTGGTGCGGCAGCGCGAAGTAGAGCGCGAGCACGAGGGCGAGGGGCGCAAGGCGCCCGGGATCGCGCGGGCGCGGCGCGCGCGCGAGGACGAGCAGCGCGGCGAGGGCGAGCGCGACCGCGACGGAGAGGATCCCGGAGGTCTCGCCGTCCCGCAGCACGTCGGGGGCAGTCCCGAAGATCATCCCGGGGAGATCGGTGATCCGTCTCGCCGTATCGACCCAGATCGTCGCCTCGTCGGCGTGCCTGGAGGCCGCAGCGAGATCGCCCATCCTCGCGCGCGCCATCCAGAGCATGAGCGGGACGGGCGCGGCCAGGGGGAGCGATCGGAGCACCGCGAGCCGCCAGCCGGGCGCGCGGTGGACGATGAGGGCCAGCGCCGCGCACGCGGCCACGGCGAGCGCCATGGCGTGGGCGAAGAACACGAGGACGGTGAGGAGGCCGAGCTCGAGCGCGCGCCAGGGCGAGGGCCTGGAGGAGCTCCGGATCGCCGCCGCGACCAGCGCGACGGCGAGCGGCGCCGCGACGAGGTACGGGAGGAAGCCCCAGTGGAAGGAGAAGCTGAAGGCGGCGGGGAACGCCGCGAGCGAGGCCCACGGATCCCCGTCCGCTGCCCGGAGGAGGCGAGCGGTGGCGAGGGGGAGCGCGATCACCGCGAGGCTCACGACGAGGTGCAGCGCCGCCGGGATTCCCGCAAGCTCCGCGAGGGCGCGCACGAGGAGCGGCGACACGAGGTAAGGCGTCGCGAGGTCGAGCTCGAGCCGATCCGCGAAGCCCCACCCCGCATCGCGCAGGTGCATCCACATCGAGGTCCCTGCGGCGTGCTGGGGGAGATCGACCATGGGCAGGTAGTCGACCGACCAGATCGGGACCAGCGTCGCGATCGCGCACAGCAGGAAGGCGGCGGCGTAGATCGGGTCGAGCCGGAGGCCCGGCGTCGCGGGCGCTGCGCCATCGGTTCCCGGGAGAGGCGGCGGTGTCGTCATGGCCCGGCGCGCAGCCGGCCGCGCACGAGCGCCAGCGCCTCCTCGATCTCGGCGTCCGTCCCGCGCGCGATGCGCGACGCCTCCGCGAGGACGTCCGCGGCGTCGGCGAACCGCCCGGCACGCGCGAGCGCCGCGCCGAGCCAGTAGCGGTAGTCCACGTTCTGCGGGTATTGCCGGACGAGCGGCCCGAGCGCGGCGATCCCCTCCAGCGGCGCGTCGGAGACGGTGAGCATCCGGCCCAGGTCGCGCCGGAACTGGCGGTCGGGCCGGAGCGCGTCGGCGGCGTCGCACTCGGCGACGGCGGCCGCGAACCGGCCGGTGCGGAGGAAGAGCAGGCTCCGGGCCCGGTGCCGGGAGGCGGGACCGCGCACCGTGCGCGCGGCCTCCTCCAGGTCCGCCACGGCCTCGGGGAGACGGCCGCGCGCGGCGAGCTCCTCCGAGAGCTGCCAGTGCGCCATCAGGCTCTCGGGCGCGGCGCGCACCGCGGCGGTCCAGAGGGTGAGGTCGTCCTGGAACGCGGTCGCGCGCGTGGCGGTCGCGATCGCAAGGAGCGCCGCGACCGCGCCCGCTCCGGCGATCGTGGCGCGGCGATGGCTCGCCGCGAGCTTCGCGAGGCCGGCCGCGACGAGCGCGACGGGGCCCATGAGCGCGACGTACTGAAGGTGGTTCGAGACGGGCCCGAAGCGCAGGTAGGCGATGTCCACGAGCCCGAGGACCGGCAGGAGCATGAGCGCGTGGAAGCCGAGAGCGAGGAGGGCGGGCCGGCCAAGGCTCGCGCGGCGCGACCCCAGCACCGCGAACCCGGCCGCGAGCGCGAGGAGGGGCAGGTAGAACGCGGGCGACGCCGCGGCCACGGGCCACTCCGGGTAGACGAACGCGAGGCGAACGGGCAGGAGCGCTTGCTCGAGATACGACACGAGCGCCCAGCCCGCGCCGCCGAGCCGCTCGCCGAGGCCGCGCTCCGGCAGCCACCCGTCGGTCATCGCCCGGACGCGCTGGAACCAGATCGTCGCGAGCCCGGCCGCGAGGGCCACGGCGAAGAACGGGGCCGTGCGCGCGAGGTCGCTTCGATCGATCCGGCCGCGCCGATACCAGGCGAGGAGGAGGAGCACCACCGGCAGCATGACCACGGACGTCTTCGCGAGGAGCGCGAGCGCGAACAGCAGCAGGGCGACCGCAAGCTCGCGCCGGCGCCCGCTCCGCTCGCTGTGAAGCCACGCGAGCACGCTCCCGAGGAACAGCGGCGCGGAGAGGGTGTTCTTGAGCTCCGAGATCCAGGCGACCGACTCGACCGTCACCGGGTGGACCGCGAAGAGGAGCCCCGCGAGCCACGCGCCGGGGAGCTCGAGCGCGCGCAGCACGCGCCAGACGAGGATCGCCGTCGCGGCGTGGAGGAGGACGTTCGTGAGGTGGTAGCCGAGGGGCGCGTCGCCCCAGAGCCGCGCCTGGATCCACAGGACGGTGTACGTCAGCGGCCAGTAGTCCTTCGCCGCGGCGCTGAACCAGATGTCCGCGAGCGATCCGCGGACGATGGGCCCGTCGGGCAGGAACTGGTGGTCGTCGAACACGAACCCGGCGCCGAGCGCGGGGAGGTAGGCGACCAGCGCCGCGATCGCGATGGCGCCCGCCGCCCAGGCCGCGGCGCTGCGGGTGTTCCTCGGGAGCATGAGGGCGCCGAGTATACCGGCAACGGGACGGGTCGATTTCTCCGGCGCCGCGCGGAGCGGGCTGCCGCTCGACCGCCAGCGAACCCGCCGCGACGCGCGCCGGTGACCCCTGTGCGACTCGGTACGCCGCGGCGAGTCGAGAGCGGATTGCGCTCGGAGCGAGACGCGCTGCGCCTCGTCCGCCCGGTCGCCACGACCTTGGGGTAAGCTGCGCGCCTTCCGGAGGAAGCTGCGGAGCGCGCGCAGCGTTCAGGACGAGGATGGCCCGAACCAACGAGAGCGCTGCGGGTCGTTCACCGCCGACCGCCGGCGAGCCGAGCGGCGCGCGACCGCCGGGTCGCGGCGACGAGCCCTTCACCCCGCCCGCGTCCGCGGCGCGCCGCTGGGCCGTCCCGGCGCTCCTCGTCCTCGCGGTCGCGCTGACGTACGGGAACGCGCTCCGCAATGGCTTCGCATGGGACGACCGGCAGATCATCGTCGAGAACCCCACCGGCCACTCGCTCTCGAACCTGGGCGCCGTGCTGACCGAGTGCGACACGACCGGCGGCTCGACCCCGTACTACCGCCCCTTGAACCGGGCGCTCTATCTTTTCGACTACCAGCTCTTCGGGCTCGGGGCCTGGGGCTACCACCTCGTGAGCGTGCTCTGGCACGCGGCCGCCGCGCTCCTCCTCTTCGTCGCCGCGCGGCGGCTGTTCAGGGCCGAGCTGCCCGCGGCGCTCGCCGCGCTCCTGCTGGCCGTCCACCCCATCCACGCCGAGCCGGTGAACTTCATCTCCGGGCGGAACAACGTGGTGGCCACCGCGTTGGTGCTCGCGGCGCTCGCCGCGTACCTCCGGGCGCGGGACGAGGGGAAGAGAGCCTGGTACGGCGTCTCCCTCGGCGCGTTCTTCCTCGGCCTCCTGTGCAAGGAGCCCGCGATCATGCTCCTCCCGCTCCTCGGCGTTCTGGAGGCGCTCTCGGGAGCTCCCTGGCGCGAGGTGGTGAGGAGGCGGGGCCCCATCCTCTCGGCGTTCGCGGGCGTCGCGGCGCTGTACCTGGGGCTCCGGGCGGCCGTCCTGTCCTCCGCGCTGGGTGCGCAGGTGTCCTACACGCGTCCAGGGGAGGTCCTCTCGAACGTCCTCCACATCGTGCCGAAGTACGCGGCAGTGACGCTGTTCCCGCGCGAGCTCACCGCCGTCTACTCGCGCCCGGGGAGCTACTTCTCCCATCCGCTCGCCCTCGCGCTCGCCTGGCTGCTCCTGGCGGTCGCGACCTTCCTGCTGCTTCGCCAGAGGCGCCTCGTCACCCGCTTCGGCATGGCCTGGGCGGTCCTCGGCTTCCTGCCGGTGAGCACGATCGTGTGGTTCCCGAGCGCGGAGCTCGCGGAGCGGTACCTGTACCAGCCGCTCGTCGGCGCGTGGCTCGTGGTCGCGGATCAGGCGTGGCGGCTCTGGCAGGAGCGGCCCCGCCTCCGGACCCTCATGGCCGCCACGGCCGGAGTCCTTCTCGTCTCGCTCGCAGCCCGCGCCGTGGCGAGGAACCCCGACTGGCGCGATGACCGGGCGCTCTTCACGAGCGCCGTGCGGGTGGAGCCTTACAACGCCGACGCTCACTTCGCGCTCGGCGACGCCCACGCGCGCGCGGGCGAGCCAGAGCGCGCGAGAGACGAGTGGGATGAGGCGCTTCGCCTCGACCCCAGGAACGTGCTCGCGCTGACGAACGTCGGAACCTATTACGCGCAGCGCGGCGACTCGGCGCGCGCGGAGCAGTACTTCCGGCGCGTGCTCGAGGTGGACGAGCGCGACGACGTCGCCCACTTCAACCTCGCCTTGATCGCGGAGCGATCCGGGCGAGTCGACGAGGCCGTCGCCCACTATCGGCGTTTCGTGGAGATCGAGCGCAGCGGCCGAGCGGAGCTCGTCGCGAGAGTCCGCGCCCGAATCTCCGCCCTCGAGGGGCGTCCCGCGGGCGATCAGTAGGTGTGCAGCGCGCCGCCCGCGCCGGCTGCGTAACCTCGCGTTCGTCCGGGCCGCGCGCCCGACTCGCGCGCCTCTCCCTCTTCCGACGCAGATGCCCCTGCGTTCAAGGATCGTCGCGCCGCGACCGATGCGTGATGGCTCCGCGCGTCAGGCCGCGCAGATCGCGTGTACGACATTCCCGTACCTGGTCTGCTGCGGTGGCGCTGGGTGTGGCGCATGCCCCAACCACATGTACCGCTGGGTCAAATGGCGCAGCGCGCGCTGTCCCCAAGCTGTGGGAGACGCGGATCTGCCGGGATTTTGGCGCTTCCTGGCTCGGTATCGCCCTTGCACAGTGGGCTGCCAACGAACATGGCCCGCCTCTCGACCGCCATCCTCGCCGTCTTCCTCGCCGCCTCCGCCCACGCGGACGCGCCGGCGGGTCTGCGGACCCGGTATGGCTACGACCTCTCGAGCCTGAGCGGCCGGATCGCCTCGAGCTGGGCCGCGCTGTCGTACGACCGCGCGAACCGCGAGCTCTTCATGGTCGACCGCTCGCAGGGGATCGTCCACGTCTTCACCGACCTGGGCATCGAGACCTACAGCTTCGGCGACGAGTCCGACATCGGGACCATCATCGGCGCCGTCCCGCTCGAGAGCGGCGAGCTGCTCCTGCTCACCTCGGTCGGCCGGACGTGGGCGCTGTGGCGCTGCAACTTCCGCGGCGAGCCCATCGCGAAGATCGAGATCAAGGGGCTCCCGGAAGGCTTCGCGAAGGACTTCGCCCCGAACGCGCTCCAGCGCGCGGCCGGCCGGACCTTCCTCGCCGACAAGGGCGGGATGAAGGTGCTGGTGACGGACGACGCGGGCGCGACGGTCGCCACCTACGAGCTGCGGGATCTCCTCCAGTTCGACAAGCGCCACCGCGAGGACGCGATGAGCGGCTTCAACGTCGATCGCGACGGGAGCCTCCTCATCACCGTCTCGCCGATGTTCCAGGCCTTCGTGGTGTCGCCCAAGGGCGAGGTGCGGCGGTTCGGGACTCACGGCAGCGTGCCCGGCAGGTTCAACATCGTCGGAGGGATCGCGACGGACGAGAAGGGCAACTACCTCGTCACCGACCTCCTCCGCGCCGTCGTCATGGTCTTCGATCGCGAGTTCGAGTTCCTGGGCGAGTTCGGGTACCGGGGGGACGACCCGGAGAACCTCCTCGGCCCCATGGACCTCGTGGCCGCGAACGGCAAGATTTTCGTCGCGCAGTCCGGAAACCGGGGAGTGAAGGTCTTCCGGTACGAGTGACAAAAGGTGTTGCAGCAGGAGTTGCAGTCGCAGTGAGCAGAAGTGAGTGCAGGGGAGTGGTACCCGCAGCAGTACGGCCCCGTGAAGTCGCAGAGGGCCACAACACACAAGGGGAAACAATGAAGTTCACCAAGTTTGCCGTTGCAGCGGTCGCCGCGCTGAGCTTCTCCAGCGCGTACGCTTTCCACGACGGCGGCGTCGCGACCTGCGACGGCTGCCACACGATGCACAACTCGAAGGGCAACACTGCGATGGCCAAGAAGGGGGCCAGCACGCAGTTCCAGGGCTTCTCCTACCTGCTCCAGGGTAGCGACCAGAGCTCGACGTGCCTCAACTGCCACGCGGCGGCC
>NZ_JALCZC010000144.1:319-9072 GCF_022690805.1 Anaeromyxobacter sp. SG66 | reverse complement strand
GATCCTCGGAGAGGCGCCCCACGGCGTCCGCGCGGCACTGCCGGCAGTGCCGCATGACCCGGGCGTCCAGCTCGCAGGCCACCTGGACGCGCTCCAGCTCCTCGGCGGTCGGGCCGCGCTGACCGGTGCGGCCGTAGTGCGTGCCGTGCCCGGGCTCCGAGATCAGCGGGACGAGGTTCACGAGGAACGCGCCGGCGCGGCGGACTGCCCGGGCGACGTCGGGGAGGTGCGCGTCGTTCACGCCCGGGATCACGACCGAGTTCACCTTCACGAGCACGCCGCGGGAGGCGAGCGCCGCGATCCCCTCGAGCTGCTGCGCGGACAGGAGCCGGGCGCCCTCGACGCCCCGGAGCTTGCGCCCGCCCCGCAGCACCCACGGGTAGATCCGCTCGCCGACGGCGGGGTCGATCATGTTCACCGTCACCGTCACGTGCCGCACCCCCGCCGCGGCGAGCCGCGCCGCGTGCTCGGGCAGGGCGAGGCCGTTCGTGGAGAGGCACAGGCGGAGATCCGGCGCCGCGCGCCGCACGCCCTCCAGCGTGGCGAAGGTGGCGTCCGGGTTCGCGAGCGCGTCCCCCGGCCCCGCGATCCCGACCACCGACAGCTCCGGGAGCTCCGCGGCGACCGCGAGCACCTTGCGCACCGCGTCCTCGGGGCGGAGCCGCTCCGACACCACCCCGGGCCGGCTCTCGTTCGAGCAGTCGTACTTCCGGTTGCAGTAGTGGCACTGCACGTTGCACGCGGGCGCCACCGCGACGTGCACGCGCGCGAAGTGGTGGTGCGCATCCTCGCTGTAGCAGGGGTGATCGGCGACGAGCGCGGCGACGTCGGCGGGGAGCGCCGGCGGGGCGTCGCCGCAGCCGCGGCCGAACGTGCAGTTCGCCGCGGGGGGCGCGGGGTCGGGGCGGGCGAGGACGGGCAGGCGCATGGCGTCCTCACGCCGCCAGGGGCTCGAACGAGAACGCGCCCTTCTTGCAGGTCCGGCCGCAGGCCTCGCAGCCGATGCAGTCGTCCGCGTGCTCGACCGCGGCGAACATCTTCGCGGACTCCTCCTCGTCCACCTCCGCCGGCGCGAGCACGCCGTGCGCGCAGATCTTGATGCACCGGCCGCAGCCGATGCAGAGCTCGGGATCGATGTTCCGCACGAACCGTGGGGTCCACTCCCGCTTCCCGCGCGTCAGCCCCGTGATGAACGCCATGACCGTCTCCTCTCTCGTGTGGTGCGCCCTTCAAGGCGCCCTTCAGTCGTCCTTCGCCTCGTCCGCCGGCGTCTCCGCCGCGGCCCCCGCTCCCGCGGGCGCCATCGCCTTGCGGAGCCACGGCGGCGGCCGGCCGCGCAGGACCTCCTGCAGCCGCTCGACCACCTCCGCCACGGCCACCTCGCCGCTCGTCCTCATCGGGTGGATGCGGCGCGAGACGAGCTTCGCCGCGGCGGGTCCGCCGATCTGCGCGGTGTAGACGATGGCGCAGCCGGCGAGCGCGCTCGCCCGCGCGGCGATGCGGTCCTCCTCGTCGTCGGCGCTCGTGATCGCGCTGACGCGCTCGAGGAAGCGGGCCGCGCCGGGCCCGATCTCCCACACGTAGAAGTGGTCCGCCCGCCCGAAGTGCTCGTCGATCCGCTCGCCCGTGGTGCTCGTGAACGCGATCCGCATGGTGACCTCCGCCGTCAGCTGTGCGCGAGCCGCTGCGCCTCGGTCGCGCTCGCCTGGAACAGGTTCGCCACCTCGAACACGAGGTTCATCGTGCCGCGGTAGCCGGCCCAGACCTTCTGGTGCGCGCCGAGCCGGTCGAACACCGGCACGCCCGCGCGCAGGTGGGCCTTCACGCCGAGCTTCGCGACCGCCTGACGCCCGTTGGAGCTCGCGACGACGAGGTCCGCCCCCCGGGCCGCGGTCTCCAGATCCTCGAGGTCGCCGACGGACACCGCCCGCGCGGGCAGCGCGTCGAGGCCACGGGTCCGCGTCGCGGCGAGCGCGGCGCCGATCTCGCACCCCATCCCGTGCAGGAAGCGGGTGAGGCCCTTCAGGTGATCGGCCTCGAGCGCGAGCGCCACGCGCTTCCCGCCGAACGCGTAGTGGCTGTCCACCATCGCGTCCATGAGGCGGCTCCGCGCCCGGCGGAGCGCGCCGGGGACGGGCCGGCCCGAGATCGCCGCGAGCGTCGCGACGAGCCGGTCCACCTCCCCGAGGCCCGTCGCCGAGGTGAAGCCGTGGGCCGGGATCCCGAACGCCTCCTCCAGGCGGAGCGCGGCCCGGGCGAGCGAGTCGCCGACGTAGATCGTGGCGACGCTCCGCCCCGCGGAGCGGATCGCGTCCACCCCCACGCCGTCCGTCGAGAGCGGCGAGACCTCGTCGTCGATGTGGCCGTCGAGGGCGTTCGCGATGTCCGGGACGGCGACGACCGAGAGTCCGAACGCCTCGATCATGCCCTTCAGCTCCTCGACGTCGGCGGGAGTGAGGTGGGCGCCGGGGAGCAGCGTCACCTGGCCCGGGATCGGCGTCCCTCCCTCCGCGAGCGTGGTGACGAGGGCCTCCACCGCCGCGGCGTACCCCTCCTGCAGCGAGCCGCAGTAGTCCGGCGTGGACGCCCAGACGATGGGCACGCCGGCGTGCTCCGGGCGCTCCCGGCGGAACTCGGCGATCGCGCTCCGCACGTCGTCGCCCATGGTCTCGGTGAGCCCCGAGGTCATGACCCCGACGACGCCCGGGTGGAACTTCTCGATGACGCGCGAGAGCCCGGCCTTCAGGTTCCTCCAGCCCCCGAAGATGGCGGTGTCCTCGCTCATGGCCGTGGAGTTGAGGGCGATCGACTCCTTGAAGTGCCGCGAGAGCTGCAGCCGGATGAACGTCGAGCAGCCCTGCGCGCCGTGGAGGAGCCCGAGCATGCGGTCCACGCCGAGGTACGCGAGCGTCGCGCCGAGCGCGGGCGAGTTCTTCTGCGGGTTCACCGTCGCGGCCTTGGCCGGCACCGCGACGCGCGACGCGGAGAGGTCCTCGGCGGCGAGCGCCGCCGCGTGGCCCCGCGCCGCCGCGCGCTCGGCCTCGAGGGCGGCCTCCGGCAGCTCCCAGGGCGCCCGCGCGGAGAGCGCGGGCCAGATGGGGTTGTTCACGGTGAGATCGAGCTGGCGGGCGAAGGTGACCATCCCCTCGTAGCCTGCGTACGGGTGCGCGCGGCCGTGGTTGATGTCGAGGAACGGCGTCCGCGTCTTGAGCGCGAGGAACTTCGTCTTCCCGCCCGCCACGACGAGGTCGGGCAGCTTCTCGCGCATGATCCCGAGGAGCCCGGCGGTCGAGGTGTCCTCGATGATGCGGGCGTCGCGGTGCATGAGCGCCTTCATGCGGTGGAAGTCCTCGAGCGTGGAGTTCTGCGTCCCCGCCGCGAGGATCTCGACGCCCAGCTCGCGCAGGGCGTTCACCATCGACCAGGTCTTCACGCCCCCGGTGAAGAGCACCGCGCGCTTGCCCTCGAGCCGCGCCCGGTGCGGCGCGATGCGCGCGCGGCAGCGCGCCTCCTCCTCGGCCACGAGCGCCTCCACCGCGTCGGCCATCGCGCTCGCCCCGTCGCCGCGCCCGCGATCGAGCTCGCGCGCGATGTGGCGCAGGGCGGTCGCGGTGTCGGTCATCCCGTAGAACGACTCCTCCAGGTACGGGATGCCCCAGCGCTTCTTCATCTTCCGCGCGAGGTTCGTGAGGCTCTTCGAGCAGATGATGACGTTCAGGCGGGCGCGGTGCGCGTGGCGCAGGTCGTCGAAGCGCGCGTCGCCCGAGATGCAGGACAGGATGCGGATCCCGAGCCGCTCGAAGAGGGGCAGCATCCCCCAGAGGTCGCCGGCGATGTTGTACTCGCCGATGAGGTTCACGTCGTACGGGGTCGTCGTCTCGGGCTCGGCCGTGCCGATCACGTGCTCGAGGAGGAGCTCGCCGGCGAGCCGGTTGCCGATGTTCTTGTCCCCGACGAACCCCGGGGTGTTCACCGGGATGACCGGGATCGGCACCTCCCCCGCGACCGACCTGCAGACGGCCTCCACGTCGTCGCCGGTCATCGCCGTGACGCAGGTGGCGTAGACGAAGATCGCCCGCGCCTCCGGGTAGCGCGACGCCAGGTCGACGATGGCGCGGCGGAGCTTCTTCTCCCCGCCGAAGACCACGTCGTTCTCGAGCATCTCCGTCGTGAAGCCGCGCCGGTAGAGCTGCGACCCGGAGGAGCGCGCGCCGCGGTTGTCCCAGGAGTTGCCGGCGCAGGCGATCGGCCCGTGCACGAGGTGGATGGCGTCCGTCACCGGCATGAGCACGACGCGCGCGCCGTCGAACGCGCAGCTCCGCTCGGTGCCCTCGCCGGGCTCGGACTTCTTGCAGAACCTCGGGGCGCCCTTCTCGCTCGTCTCGCAGTCGGGCGCGTCGTAGTAGTCGGGCCGCGGCATGGCCGCCTCGCTCGGGTTCGGGGTCGGGGGGTCGAGCGCGGCCGCTACCGCATCATCTCGAAGAAGCGGTCCTCGCAGCCGTCGTCCTGGAGATCGATGAACTTGTTGCAGATCTCGGTGACCATGTTGACGACGCCCTGGTAGCCGACGAGCGGGTAGCGGTGCCTGTTGACGCGGTCGAAGATGGGGAAGCCGAAGCGGAAGAGCGGGATCTTCGCGTCGCGCGCGGCGAACTTGCCGTGCGTGTCGCCGATGAGCGCGTCCACCGGCTCCGTCACGAGCAGGGACCGCAGGTGCCACAGGTCCTTGTTCATGTAGACCTTCCCGTCCTTGCCGTAGGGCGAGGCGTCGAGCAGCGAGTGGAGCTCCTTCTCCAGCTTCTTCGAGCCCTTCGAGCAGAGGACGTGGACGGGCCTCGCGCCCATCTCGAGCAGGAAGGAGACGTAGCCGAGGAGGTAGTCGGAGTCGCCGTAGACCGCGAACCGCTTCCCGTGGACGTACTGGTGGGCGTCGGTCATCGCGTCCACCGCCCGGCCGCGCTCCGCCTCGAGCGCGTCCGGCACCGGCTTCTCGAACAGCTCCGAGAGCTTCAGGAGGAAGGCGTCCGTCTTGGCGATGCCCATCGGCATCGGCATGGACACGTGCTTGCCGGAGTAGGTCTCCTTCACCCACCCGAAGGTCTTGGTGGTGGCGTAGGGCGCGACGGAGAGCGTCGCCTTGCCGTTGATGGAGTCGGCCGCCTCCTCGAGCGGGGTGCCGCCCGGATACAGGCGGTAGGTGCCGTCGAGGGGGGAGTCGAACGTCTCGGAGATGTCGGCCAGGAAGGTGTACGGGATCCCGAAGGCCTCGAAGATCCGCTTGTACTCACGGTAATTGCCGGTGTTCGCGTCGAAGCCGGCGATGAAGTTGAGCTTGCCGGTGCAGCGCCCCTCCACCGCCCTGCCCTCGGTCAGGGTCTCGAGGATGGCCCCGAGCATGGCGTCGTAGCCGTGGACGTGGGAGCCGCTGAAGCTGGGGGTGTTGGCGTAGGGGGCCGGGACGTCCTTCGGCAGGTGCCCCTTGGCCCTCGCGTTCTTGAGGAACGACGAGACGTCGTCGCCGATGATCTCCGGCATGCAGGAGGTGAAGATGGCGATCATCTTCGGCGCGTAGAGCGCGCAGGCGTTCTCCAGCCCCTCGTGCAGGTTGTTCTGCCCGCCGAACACCGCGCCGTCCTCGGTCATGGCGCTGCAGACCGCCGGCGCGGGCTCGCGGAAGTGGCGGTTCAGCGTCGAGCGGTAGTAGGACGCGCAGCCCTGCGAGCCGTGCACGAACGGCAGCGTCCCCTCGAAGCCGTGGGCGCACAGCTCGGCGCCGAGCGGCTGGCAGGCGTGGGCCGGGTTCACCACCAGCGCCTGCCGCGCGAAGTTCTTCTCCCGGTACTCCGGCGTGTCGATCCAGGCGCGGACCCGCTCCTCGTCCTCGCGCGTGATCTCGCAGACGGGTTTGACGGTCAGTCCAAGGTTGTTCGCCATGTGTCGGTTCCTTCGGGCAAGCGGGTGGCGTTCCGTCCGGCGGGACGGCGGATCGAGGTCTCGAGAGGTGGCGGGGGCGGTGGCCCCCTCCGGCTAGAACGGCGACTTCACGAAGCCCCAGGTCGGGCTGTTGATCGCCATGTCGATGTCGCGCGCGAAGATCGGGAAGCCCTTGTACCCGTGGTACGGGCCGGAGTAGTCCCAGCTGTGCATCTGCCGGAAGGGCAGGCCCATCTTCTGGAACAGGTACTTCTCCTTGATGCCGGAGGCGACGAGGTCCGGCTTCAGGTCGTGGACGAACCGCTCGAGCTCGTACTCGGAGGCGTCGTCGTAGATGACGGTCGCGTCGGGCATCTCGGGGGCCGTCCGGTCGTAGTCGTCCGCGTGGGCGAACTCGTAGCCGGAGCCGACGACGACCATGCCGAGGTCCTCGTAGGCGCTGACGGTGTGGCGCGGGCGCAGGCCGCCGACGTACAGCATGACCTTCTTGCCCTCGAGGCGGGGCCGGACCTCCTCGATCACCTTCTGCATCATGGGATCGTACCTGGCGATGACCTTCTCCACGTTCGCCTTGATCCGGTCGTCGAACCGCTCGGCGAGCTTGCGCAGGCTCTCCTTGATCTTCGTCGGCCCGAAGAAGTTCAGCTCGATCCACGGCACGCCGTACTTCTCCTCCATGACCTTGCACATGTAGTTCATGGAGCGGTAGCAGTGGATGACGTTGAGCTTCACCTCGTGCGTCGCCGCGATGTGCTCCATCTGGCCGTCGCCGGTCCAGACGGCCTTCACGTTGAAGCCGCACTCCTCCAGGAGCGGCTTCGTCGACCACGCGTCGCCCCCGATGTTGTACTCGCCGATGAGGGCGATGTCGTACGGCGTCTCCGGCTCGGAGAACTCGCGCGTCTCGATGATGTAGTCGCGGATCGTGTCGTTGGAGATGTGGTGCCCGAGCGACTGCGAGACGCCGCGGAAACCCTCGCAGTTGCAGGGGATGACCGGGAGGTCGAGCTCCTTCGACATCTGCTTGGCGACGGCGTTGATGTCGTCGCCGATGAGGCCGACCGGGCACTCCGACAGCACGGAGATGCCCTTGGCGAGCGGGAAGAGCTCCTTCGCCTCCCGCAGGAGGACGGCGAGCTTCTTGTCCCCGCCGTAGACGATGTCCTTCTCCTGGAAGTCGGAGGTGAACTGCATCGCGAAGTTGGAGACGCCGTTCACGCCGCTCATGAGGTTGCGGCGCGTGCCCCACGAGTACCAGCCGCAGCCGACCGGCCCGTGGGAGACGTGGACCATGTCGCGGATCGGCCCCCACACGACGCCCTTGGCGCCCGCGTAGGCGCAGCCGCGGGCGCTCATGACGCCGGGGACCGTCTTCCTGTTCGACTTCACGCAGGCGCTGCCCGACGCCTGGTCGTTCGGGGCGAGGTGCGGCGCGCGCTTCTTCTTCCCCTTCTCCGGATACGCCTCGAGCGTCCGGTCGATCATCGCCTGGGTCGACTCCTTCGTGATGCCGTCGACCGATTTCACCGAATTGGACATCGTCGTTCTCCTCGCCCGTGCCCTGCGCTACGCGCCCGCTGCCTCGGCGACGCCGACCTGGGACTCGTCCTCGTCCGCGATGATGCCGTACTGCATGAGCAGCTCCTCGAGCTCCTCCATCTGCAGCGGCCTCGGCACGACGAGCTTCCTGTTCTCGGAGATCTTCCGCGCCAGCTCGCGGTACTCGCTCGCCTGCTTGTGCTCCGGCGAGTACTCGATGACCGTCATGCGCCGCAGCTCGGCGCGCTGGACCTGGTTGTCGCGCGGGACGAAGTGGATCATCTGCGTCCCGAGCTTCGCCGCGAGCGCCTCGATCAGGTCCGCCTCGCGGTCGGTGTTGCGCGAGTTGCAGATGAGGCCGCCGAGCCGGACCTTGCCCGACGAGGCGTACTTCAGGATGCCGCGCGCGATGTTGTTGGCCGCGTACATGGCCATCATCTCGCCGGACACCACGATGTAGATCTCCTCGGCCTTGTTCTCGCGGATCGGCATGGCGAACCCGCCGCACACGACGTCGCCGAGCACGTCGTAGAAGACGAAGTCGAGGTCGGGGGTGTACGCCCCGTTCTCCTCGAGGAAGTTGATGGCCGTGATGACGCCGCGGCCCGCGCAGCCCACCCCCGGCTCCGGGCCGCCGGACTCGACGCACTTCACGTCGCCGTACCCGACCTTCAGCACGTCGGAGACCTCGAGGTCCTCGACGGTGCCGCGCTCGCGCACGAGGTCCATCACCGTCGTCTGCGCCTTCGAGTGCAGCATGAGGCGCGTCGAGTCGGCCTTGGGATCGCAGCCGACGATCATCACCTTCTTGCCGAGCGAGGCGAGCCCCGCGACCAAGTTCTGCGTCGTCGTGGACTTGCCGATGCCGCCCTTCCCGTAGATCGCGATCTGCCTCATGTCGTCTCGTTCTCCTCGCGGGGACCGTCCCGCGCCGTGTTCGCGAGGAGAGAGAGCAAGGGCCGTACCGCGGCCCCGCGCGCGAATCCTGCGCGCCCGGGAGGCGATCTGCCCCCGCGCGCGCAAGGCTCTCGCGCCGCGCGGCGCCGAGGCCTCCGCGCGTGTTCGACATCGGACGCTGCTCGCTGGGTGAAACCCGACATCACGTGCGGAACCCGACAGCGGGTCTTATGACCGGGGGCTGCGCCCTCAGGATTCGTCACATCTTCGGCTGCTGAACCGAGGGAGCGGCTTCGGTCGGCCGAGCGGCGCACCGCGCGCTCCGGCTGGGCATCGACGGGTCAGCACGCGCGCGCCGGAACGCTCCGGGCGGAGCACTGCGG
>NZ_JALCZC010000144.1:0-309 GCF_022690805.1 Anaeromyxobacter sp. SG66 | reverse complement strand
CGCGGCCATGCGACCCAACCCCGGTTCGCCGGAGGTTCTCCCAACTCCGGGCGGGCTGCCGCAGGGTCACGGCGCCCACATTCCCAGCTGCCTGACGGGACGCAGCGGCGCCACGTCAGCGCGCGAGAGCGACGATGGCCCGTCGCCCGCGTCGCGGCGGAAGCGATCCATGTGCTCGCGCCCGAAGGTGCTCTCTGCGTGAAGCAGGTTGTGAGCTCGGCCTGACGGATCCCCTCAAATCAGCACACCTGAGCGGCAGCGATACGCTCTCGGAGTGAGTCCCATGGTTCTTCCGCCAGGGCGCCTTCG
>NZ_JALCZC010000143.1:0-9085 GCF_022690805.1 Anaeromyxobacter sp. SG66 | reverse complement strand
GCCCGTCGCCGCGCGCCTCGACGCGCACGCGCGCTCCGTCGAGCGGCCGCCCGCGCGCGTCGCCGACCGCGCCCTCGATGGCGCCCGTGCCCGCGAGCGGGACGCGGAGCGGGAACGTCGCGCCCGCCTCCAGCGTCACGCCGCGCTGGAGCGCGGGGCTCCTGCCGGCCGCGGCGGCGCGCAGGTCGTACTGCCCGGGGGCGAGCGCGGGGATGCGGTAGCGGCCGTCGGCGCCCGCGAGCACGCGCGCGGCGAGCGCGCCGGTCTCGTGCGGCGAGAGCGCCACCTCGGCGCCCGGCACCGGGCGGCCGGAGCCCTCCTCGACCACCTCGCCCGCGAGCGCGGCCGGAGGCCCCAGCACGAGCTCGACTCCGCCGGTCGTCGCGCCGGCCTGCACGGAGACCGGGCCGACCCCGCCGGCGCGCTCGCCCTCGACCGCGGAGAGCCGGTAGCTCCCGGCGGGCACGGCGAGGGTGAAGCGCCCGCTCGCGTCGGAGATGGCCTCGCCGGAGTGATCGCGGGAGGCGCCGCGCACGGTCGCGCGCGCGGAGGGCCGGCCGCTCGCGTCGTGGACGACGCCCTCGATCCGGCCGAGCGGCTCGAGCGCGATGGCGAGCGCGCCTGTGCGCGGCACCGCGACGCGCCTGAGGAGGGCCGGGTGGAGGTCCGCCGCCTCGGCGGCGACGGCGTAGCTCGCGGGTGCGAGCCCCGCGAGCCGGGCGACGCCGGACGCGTCCGCGGTCGCCGTGACCTGCTCCTCCACCGGCGCCGACGGCGGGCCGAACCGCAGCGGGCCTGCGGCAGCCGGGAACGCGACCACGCGCGCAGCGACCGGCCGGCCCTCCGGGCGCGAGGCGACGCGCACCTCCAGCGAGACCGGCTGCTCGAGCGCGACCTCCGCGTGCGTCAGGTCCTCGCCGCGCGGGCGGACGACCTCCGCGTGCGCGGTCCCGAGGCCCGCGGCGCGCACCGCCACGAGGTAGCTGCCCGGGCGCGCGGGGAGCCGGGCGACCCCGGTTCCGTCGGTGCGCGCCACGCCGGCGCGGCGCCACGCGGGCGCGAGCGTGCCCGGCCCAGGCGGCAGCGCGAGGTAGAGGCGGACCTCCGCGCCCGCGAGCGGCGCCTCGCCCGAGGTCGCGAGGAGCTCGAGCTGCCCGTCGGCCGCGGTGGCGGGGGGCTCGGCGGGCGGCGTCACCTCGGGCACGGGCGCCGCGGCGCTCACCGTGGCCGGCACCTGCCGGGCGGGGTGGAACGCGATCCGGCGGACGACGAAGACGCTCACCAGGGCGGCGGCGCCGAACACGAGGACGATCACGGCGACGGAGCGGAAGCGCATTCGAGGGATCCTCCGGGCTGACGCGCCCGAGGTTAGACCGCGGCCGGGGCGGGAGAGACGGCCCTTGCGGGCCCGGGCGCGCGCGCACGGCGCGGACCGGGCGGAGGGCGCGCCTGCGGCCGGCTGGACGCCCGTCCGTCACGCGGGGTGACGTCCCGAGCAACGCAGCGGGCCCCGCGCGGGAGCGCGGCGGGCTAGGTCGTGAGCACGATGCGCGCGATCTCGGGCGGGGAGCCGAGCCGCAGCGGAGGGCCCCAGTAGCCGGTGCCGCGCGAGACGAAGATCTGGCCGGCACGGTCGCCTTCGGCGTGCCGGTGCAGCCCCTTCACGTAGGGCTGCGCCGCCGCGACGAGCAGGTTGAACGGGACGATCTGCCCGCCGTGGGTGTGGCCGGAGAGCTGGAGCTCCACCCCCGCCTGCACCGCCTCGGCGACGCCGCGCGGCTGGTGCGCGAGCAGGACGAGGCCGCGCTCGGGGTCGCGGCCGGCGAGGGCGCGGCGGAGGTCGTTCTCGTGCCCGCCGTTCATCCGCGCCGCGCTCCAGTCGTCGACGCCGGCGAGGTCGATCGACGCACCGGCGTCGCCGACGGTCACGCGCTCGTTGCGGAGCACGCGGACGCCGAGCCGGGGAAGCTCCTCGAGCCACTCCTCGACGCCCGAGTAGTACTCGTGGTTGCCCGTGACGAAGTAGACGCCGTAGCGCGCGCGCAGTCGCCCGAGGTGGGAGATGGCGCGCCCGAGGTCGCGCACGCTGCCGTCCACGAGGTCGCCGGTGATGGCGATGACGTCGGGACGGAGGGCGTTCGTCTGGTCCACCGCGCGGCGCACGTCGCGCTCGCCGATGGTGGGCCCGACGTGGAGATCGGTGAGCTGCGCGATGGTGAGGCCGGAGAGCGTGGGCGGGAGCCGCTCGAGCCGCACCGGCACCTCGGAGATCTCGGCCGGGCCGGTCGCGGCGCGGAAGGCGAGCGCCGCCGCGCCGCCGGTGGCGAGGGCGGCCCCGCCGGCGATCGCGCGCGCCACGAACAGCCGGCGGGCGGGATCCGCGGGCGGGTCGGGGCGCCGGCGGAGCCAGTCTGCGAGGAGCTCGCTGCCGTGCAGCGCGGCGCGGACGGCGTCGATCGCGACGAGCGCGCAGAAGAGCATGAAGGCGAGGCCGAGCCAGCCGAAGGCGACGGCCGGGACGATGCGCGCGAGCGGGCGGGGCGCGGCGCGGAGGGCGACGAGGCCGAGCGGCATCGCGAACGAGAGCACGACGAGCGACACGGTCGCGACGCGGCGCCACGGGTCGGCCATCGCGGTGTCGCGAACCAGGCGGATCCACAGGTACGTGTGCATGCCGCCGAGGACGGCGAGGCTCACGACGACGAAGATCGAGAGGGAGAGAGCGCGGCTCACGGGGGGGTTCTCTAACCCCGCGCGGCCGTCGTCGCCAGCGCGGCGTCGCCGCGGCGCCCGGGCCCCGGAGACGGCGCGGCCCGCGCGCACTCGAGCGCACGGGCCGCGGACGACGGGCGAGCGTGAGGAGGTCAGCGCCAGGCGTAGGCGCGGAGCGCGTCCCAGCGCGCCTCGAGCTCCGCGCGGCGCGACGCGTACCACCGCTCGAACCTGCGGACCTTGCCCGGGCGGCCCGCGTAGCGCGCGTAGAAGTCGGCGCGGGTGTCCTCGAGCTCGCGCAGCTCGCGGCGGATCTCGCGCGCCTCGCGCTCCCGCGGCGACTCCCAGCGCCCGTCCCGGCCCCAGTCGTGGCGCCCGTCGCGACCCCAGTCGGCCGGCGCGGGGCGGGGCGGCGGAAGGCGGTCCTCGTCGCAGGGCTTGGCGAGCGCAGCGGACGGCAGCGCGGCGGCGAGGGCGACGGCGAGGGCGAGCTTCCTCAGGGACAGGGACGTCATGGCTTCCTCCGGTGTCGTGTTACCCCTTCCACCGGAGAGACGGCCCCTCCCTTCCTTCTATTCAGCGCGCGCTCGCCTCACGCGCGCGAGGCGGGGAGTCGATCGAGCTTCGCCGCGAGGATGAAGTCGTTCTCGGACAGCCCGCCGATGGCGTGCGTCCAGAGCGTCACGTCCACCGCGCTGTAGTGGACGGAGAAGTCGGGGTGGTGGCCCTCGTCCTCGGCGAGCTCGGCCATCGCGTTCACGAAGGCGATCGCGTGGCGGAAGTCCTTGAACCGGTAGTGCTTGTGGAGCTGCGTCGCGTCCAGCCGCGCGTCCCAGCCGTCGAGCGAGCGGAGCCCCTCCTCGACCTCGCCCGGGGTCATCTTGGGGATGCCGCCCTCGCAGGGGACGCAGCGCTTCGTCGTGAAGTCCATGCCCGGGAGACCTGCGCCGGGAGGGGCGCTCGCGCAAGGCTTGGGCGGGACGTCCGCGCGCGGGCGGCGTCGGCTATCCTCGCCCGCCATGGAACGGACCTTCCTCGCGCTCGGCGCGATCTCCGCCGCGATCTCCGTCGCGGCCGGCGCGTTCGGCGCGCACGCCCTCAAGACGCGGCTCTCGCCGGACCTCCTCGCAATCTTCGAGACCGGCGCGCGCTACGAGATGTACCACGCGCTCGGCCTCATCGCGGCCGGCTGGGCGGCGGCGCGCCTCGGCGGGGCGGCGCCGGCGTGGGCCGGGTGGCTCTTCGCGCTCGGGACGCTGCTCTTCTCCGGCAGCCTCTACGCGCTCGCGCTCACCGGGGTGCGCGCGCTCGGGGCGGTGACGCCGTTCGGCGGGGTGGCCTTCATCGCGGGCTGGATCGCGCTCGCGCTGTCCGCGCTGCGGCGCTGAGCGGCGGCGCGTGCCGCGCGGCCGACGCGCCGCGCCGCGCCGCCGTCAGGGCGTGCCCTCGAACGGCAGCCCCTCGCGCGCCCAGCGGACTGTGCCTCCGTCCACGCTCGCCGCCCTTGGCGCGCCCGCCCGCTCGGCGAGGGCGGCGGCGGTGAGGCTGCGGGCGCCGTGCGCGCAGATGAAGACGACCGGCCGCCCGTCGACGAGGTGCGCGTTCGGCGCGAGGGCGAGGACGCGGAGCGGGACGTGGCGCGCGCCGGGGATCCGGCCGCGGGACCACTCGTGCGGCTCGCGCACGTCGACGAGGTCGTGCCCGCCCTGCGAGACGAGGGCGTGCGCGTCGGCGGGAGAGAGTCGGGTCATGGCGTCACGGTCTAACCGGCCGACGTCCCCCGCGCAGCCTCGCCTCGGGCCCCCTCCCGTGGCAGAGTCACGCCTCGAATGAGCGCGACCCCCCGGGATCGGTTCCCGCCGTCGATCAAGTTCCTCGCCTGGAACGAGGCTGCCGAGCGGTTCTCCTACTACGGCATGACCTCCGTCCTCGCCCTCTACATGGCGAGGAACCTCGGGCTCCCCGAGCACCGCGCCATCGCCGGCTTCCAGGTGTTCACCGCGGCCGTGTACCTGATGCCGCTCGCGGGGGCGCTCCTCGCCGACTGGGTGCTCGGCCGCTACCGCACGATCCTGTGGCTCTCGTTCGGCTACGTCGCCGGCCACGCGACGCTCGCGGTGTGGGAGAGCGGCACCGGCCTCGTGGTGGGCCTCGGCCTCATCGCCATCGGCGCGGGCGGCATCAAGCCGTGCGCCTCCGCGTTCGCGGGCGACCAGATCCCGCCCGGCCAGGAGGGGCTCCTCGCGCGCCTGTACGACCTCTACTACTGGATGATCAACCTCGGCTCGACGGTCGGGACGCTCGTCATCCCGCTGCTGCTCGACCGCGTGAGCCCGCGCGTCGCGTTCGGCGTGCCGGGCCTCGCCATGGCGGCCGCGCTCCTCGTGTTCTGGCTCGGTCGCGGCAAGTACGTGCACGCGCCGCCGCTGCGCAGCGCGCCGCCGCCCGCGCCGGGCGAGGCGGCCGAGGCGCCGGCCCGCGCGGCGCTCCTGCGCATCATGGCGATCTTCGCGCCGGTGGCGGCGTTCTGGGCGCTCTTCTTCCAGTACGGCTCGTCGTGGACGCTGCAGGCCGACCGCATGCGGCGCGACGTGCTCGGCTTCCACGTCGCCTCCGGCCAGGTGCAGACGCTCGACGCCGCCTTCGTCCTCACGCTCATCCCGGTGTTCGCGGTGTTCGTCTATCCGGCGCTCGAGCGGCGCGGGGTGCGCGTGACGGCGCTGCGCAAGATGACGGTGGGGATGTTCGTCACGGTGCTCTCGTTCGTGGCCGCGGCGCTCGTCGAGGCGCGCCTCGGCGAGGCCGGGGCGCCGCCGCACGTCGTCTGGCAGGTGCCCCAGTACCTGTTCCTCACCATCGGCGAGGTGCTCGTGTCGGTCACCGCGCTCGAGTTCGCCTACGCGGAGTCGCCGAAGCGGCTGAAGAGCGTGGTGATGGGCCTGTGGTACCTCACCATCGCCTCGGGCTCGATCCTCACGGCGGTCGTCGCCTGGGTGAACCGCTTCCAGGGCGTGGCCTACTACGCGTTCTTCGCGGTCCTCATGCTGGGCGCCGCGGTGGTCTTCGCGCTCGTCGCCTGGTGGTACCCGGCCGCGCCGGCGCGGCGCGGCGCGGCGTCCGGGGTCGCCGCCTGATCCCGGAGCCCGAGACGGACATGGCCCACGCCGAGCGCTATCCGCCCCAGGTCAAGTACATCGTCGGCAACGAGCTCTGCGAGCGCTTCTCGTTCTACGGGATGCGCTCGATCCTGACGCTCTACATGATCCAGTACCTGCTGCTCGCGCAGCAGGACGCGAAGGCCTACTTCCACTACTTCGTGATGGCGAACTACCTCACGCCGCTCGTCGGCGGGTGGATCGCCGACCGGTTCTGGGGGCGCTACCGCACGATCCTCTGGATCTCGCTCGGCTACGTGGCCGGGCACGCGGTGCTCGCCGTCTGGGAGACGCCCGCGGGCCTCCTCGCCGGCCTCTCGCTCATCGCGCTCGGCGCGGGCGGCATCAAGCCGTGCGTCTCGGCGTTCGTCGGCGATCAGTTCGGGCCGGCCCAGCAGACGCTCATGCAGCGGGTGTACGGGTGGTTCTACTGGTCCATCAACCTCGGCTCGGCCTCGGCGAACCTGCTCATCCCGTGGCTGCTGAAGCGCCACGGGGCGCCGGTCGCGTTCGCCGTCCCGGGCGTGCTGATGGCGCTCTCGCTCCTCGTCTTCTGGGCGGGGACGAAGCACTACGTGCAGGCGCCGCCCTCCGGCCCGAACCCGCACGGCTTCCTGCGCGTCGTGGCGCGCGCCGTGCGCCGCCTCGGCACCGGCCGCGCCGGCGAGCACTGGCTGGAGGGCGCGCGAGACGCGCACCCGCCGGAGGCGATCGCGGGCGCGAGGGCGGTCTTCCGCATCATGGGGGTGTTCTCGGCGGTGACGATCTTCTGGGCGCTCTTCGACCAGAAGGCGTCGTCGTGGGTCATCCAGGCGAGCCAGATGGACCTCGTCGTCCGCGGCTTCGAGATGTCGCCGGCGCAGCTCCAGGCGGCGAACCCGTTCCTCGTCATGACGCTCATCCCGCTCTTCACGTGGGGAGTGTTCCCCCTCCTCGAGCGGCGCGGCCTCGAGCTCACCCCGCTCAAGAAGATGACGGCGGGGATGTTCGTCACCGCGCTCTCGTTCGGCGCGGCGGCGATCGTGCAGACCTTCGTCGATCGCGGCGGCGCGCCGCCGAGCGCGCTCTGGCAGCTGCCGCAGTACGTGCTCCTCACGGTCGGAGAAGTGCTCGTCTCGGTGACCGGCCTCGAGTTCAGCTACACGCAGGCGCCGCGGGCGATGCGGAGCACGATCATGTCGCTCTGGTTCCTCGCGATCGCGCTCGGGAACCTGCTCACCGCCGTCTTCACGCGCCTCGTCTCGCTGCAGGGGGCCGCGTACTTCTGGGTCTTCGCCGGCCTCATGCTCGCCGCCGCGCTCGCGTTCCGCGAGGTCGCGCGGCGGTACCGCCCCGTGCCGGCGGCGGTCGACGTGGTGGCGGCGGAGGGGTGAGCGGCGCCGCGATCGAGGCGACGACACCCTCGCGATAGGACGGGTACGCGAGCGCGACGCCGAGCGCCTCGAACGCGGCCCGTCCGTCGACACGGCGACCGCCGTGCGGTCCCGGGATCCTGTCGGGCAGCGCGGGGGGGACGAGGCCGAGCGAGGCGCAGAACGCGGCCACCTCGCGCGCGCTCGCCGGCGACGAGTCCGCCGCGGGGTACGCGCCCGTGAGCCCGGAGGCGAGCGCGGCCTCGCAGAGCGCCGCGAGGTCGTCGACGTGGATGCGCGACACGACGCGATCAGGATCGCCGCCGCGCCGTGGCGCGGCCCCCGCGCGCGCATGCAGCCCGCGGCCGGGGCCATAGATCGCCGAGGCACGGAGGACCAGCGAAGACCACGGCCCCCGCGCGACGCCCCGCTCGGCGTCGAGCCGAAGCGCTCCCTCGTGAGTGCGCGGCGCCGCAGCGGTCTCGGCGTCGACGTCGCGCTGCCCGCCGTAGACCGAGGTCGACGAGAGGTACACGACGCGCCCGGGCGGCGAGAGCGTGGCGAGCAGGGCCGCCGTCGCGTCCCCCCGCACGCCGAGGCGCTCGAGCGGCGGCACCGAGAGCAGCACGGCGAAGCCGGGCGTGAGCCGGGCCGCCGCGGACGCAACGCCTCCCCACGAGGCGGGCCGGGCCGCGTCGAACGCAACCACCGTCGCGCCGCGCTCCGCGAGGGACGCGAGCGTCTCTTCGTCGCGAGCCGCCGCGACGACGGACACACCGTGCGCGAGCAGGCGTGCGGCGACGTGACGCCCAGTGTACCCACACCCGAGGATCAGCACCTCTCGCACCGACCGAGGATAACCCCCCGCGCTCGGCGCGGGAGTTCCTGAGCGTTGGCGAGACGATGCGCGGAGGCGCTTGACACCGCGGGCGGCGGGACGCTACGAGGCGAGGACAAGATGCTCGGGTGCCCGTCGAGGGCATAACAGGGAAGCCGGTGAGAATCCGGCGCGGTCCCGCCACTGTGAGTGGGGAGCCGCTCTCGTGAGCCACTCGGTCCAGCGGACCGGGGAAGGCGAGAGCGGCGTGAGAGGGGAAGGTGTTCCCCTCCGAACCCATGAGCCAGGAGACCTACCCGAGCTGGCGAGGACGCCATGCCGCAAGGCTGCCGTCCCGCGGGCGCGGAGATCGCCCGCTGGGACCCCGACATCCGGACCGTCTCGCGTCGTGCCGCGCCGGCGCTCGCCGCGGCGGCGCTCGCGTGGCCCGCCTCCGCGCGCGCGATGCACCTCGCCGACGGCGTCCTGCCGCCCGCGCAGGCGGTGCTCTGGTTCTGCGCCTGCGCACCGTTCGTGGCGGCGGCGTTCGCCGCGTGGCGCCGGGCCGGAGACGACCGGCTCGCGCGGCCGCTCATCGCGACCGCCGCCGCGCTCGTGCTCGCGCTCTCGAGCGTCGAGATCCCCCTCCCGCTCGGCACGTCGGCGCACGCGTGTGGCGTCGGGCTCGCCGCGATCCTGCTCGGCGCCCGCCGCGCGATCCTCGCCGCGCTCGCGGCCGTCGTGCTCCAGGCGTTCCTGCTCGGCCACGGCGGCGTGACCGCGATCGGCGCCGACCTCGCGTCGATGGGGATCGCCGGCGCGCTCGCCGCGCACGCCGCGTTTCGCGGGCTACGCGCCGCGCGCCTTCCTCTCGCGCTCGCTGCAGCCGCGAGCGCCCTCGCCGCGAGCGTCGCGACCTACGCGCTCGCCTCGCTCCAGCTCGCGCTCGCGCTCTCGGCGCCCGGCGCGTTCCGGACCACGCTCCTCGGCGTAGCGGCGACGTACGCGCCCGCCGAGCTCCCCATGGCGGCCCTCGAGGCCGCCGCCAC
>NZ_JALCZC010000142.1:0-9268 GCF_022690805.1 Anaeromyxobacter sp. SG66 | reverse complement strand
GGGTCGCCCGCGCGCGCGAGGTGCAGCGGGGGCGCGCCGGAGGGCGCGGGGCGAACGTGAACGCCCGCCTGCGCGGCGGCGCCCTGCGGCGCGCGGCGACGCCGGACGACGACGGGCGCCGCATCCTGCAGGCGGCGGTCGAGAAGCTCGGGCTCTCGGCGCGGGCGCACGACAAGGTGCTGCGCGTCGCCCGGACCATCGCGGACCTGGAGGGCTCGGCGGCGGTGCGCGCGCCGCACGTCGCCGAGGCGATCCAGTACCGCGCGCTGGACCGGCCGCTCTCGTGAGACCCGCGCCGCCGAAGCGGCGCGACTGGTGCCCCACCGCGGGGCGAGGAGGACGACGTGACGAAGCTGAGCGACAAGATGAAGGCCCTCGGACAGGCGCTCGCCGGGATCGAGAAGCAGTTCGGGAAGGGGAGCATCATGCGGCTCGGGGACGGGCACGAGCCGGCGCCGGTGGCCGTCGTGCCCACCGGGTCGCTCGGGCTCGACCTCGCGCTCGGGGTGGGCGGGCTGCCGCGCGGGCGCGTCGTCGAGATCTACGGGCCGGAGTCCTCGGGCAAGACGACCCTCGCGCTGCACGCCATCGCCGAGGTGCAGCGGCAGGGCGGGGTGGCGGCGTTCATCGACGCCGAGCACGCCCTCGACGTGACCTACGCCCGGAAGCTGGGGGTGAACCTCGCCGACCTGCTCGTCTCCCAGCCCGACACCGGGGAGCAGGCGCTCGAGATCGCCGAGCAGCTCGTGCGCTCGGGCGCGATCGACCTCATCGTGGTGGACTCGGTCGCCGCGCTGGTGCCCAAGGCGGAGATCGAGGGCGAGATGGGCGACGCGCACATGGGCGTGCAGGCGCGTCTCATGAGCCAGGCGCTCCGGAAGCTCACCGCGGTCGTGTCGCGCAACCAGTCGCTCGTCGTCTTCATCAACCAGATCCGGATGAAGATCGGCGTGGTCTTCGGGAACCCGGAGACCACGACCGGCGGGCACGCGCTCAAGTTCTACGCGTCGGTCCGGCTCGACATCCGGCGCATCGGGCAGGTGAAGGACGGCGATCAGGTGGTCGGCAGCCGCACCCGCGTGAAGGTCGTGAAGAACAAGGTGGCGCCCCCGTTCCGGGAAGCGGAGTTCGACGTCCGCTACGGCACGGGCGTCGATCGCCACGGCGAGGCGCTCGACCTCGGCGTCGAGCGCGGGGTGGTGGAGAAGTCCGGGGCCTACTTCGCGCTCGACGGCGAGCGGATCGGGCAGGGCCGCGAGCGCGCCATCGAGTGGCTGCGCGCGAACCCGGAGGCCTTCGAGCGGCTCGCCGCGCGGGTGCGGGAGGGGGCGGGCGCCGCGGCGCCGGCGCTCGCCGCGGTGGGGTGAGGGCGCGGCGCGGACGGGGACGCTGGCGTCCCCGCCCCGCCGCGCGGGATCAGAAGAAGAAGTACCGGAGCGTGATGTTCGTCACCCAGCGCGAGTGGTCGCGAAGGGCCGGCGTCTGCAGGCCGCCGATGTCGAAGGGGTGGCCGAAGTGGACGCGCAGGAGGAGCGGTCCGAAGAGCACGTTCACGCCGAGCACGCCGGTGAGGGTGCGCGCGTCCCAGGCGCCCGGCTCGAACCGCTCCAGGGCGATCGGCGCGAGCGGGCTCCCCGTCGTCGGGTCGTACGTCGGGACGAGCACGGTGCTCGTCTTGGACTCCCAGCGGTTGAAGACGCCGCCGAAGTCCAGGGCGGCGACGCCCTCCAGGTAGTCGAAGATGAGCAGGCGGATGAGCGGATCGAGCGGGAACTGCAGCTCGGCGTTCACCACGTAGTAGTGCTGCCCGATGAGGAACTCGAGATCGAGCGGGTAGAAGCCGCGCAGGTTGTCGGCGGAGGTGAGCCACCAGCTCTTCTCCCAGACGCGGCCCTTCTCGTTCGGCGAGAACGTCGTCCCGCCCGCGGCGCGGAGCATGAAGTTCGAGCGGCCGACGAGCTGCCAGAACTTCTCCGTGTCCGCGCGGAAGAAGCCGTGCACCGCCTCGCGCCCGGGGAGGTACCCGCCGCCGAGCTCGAGCAGGAGCGAGCTGCCCGCCACCGGCCCGGTGTACTGATCGTAGCGGATGGTGTCGTAGCCGTAGCGCACGGTGGGCGAGATGGTGAAGTTGACGCCGCCGTTGCGACTCTCCCAGTCGCGCGTGGAGGTGTACGGGCCCGTGGTGAGCGTGGGGCCCTGGCAGAGCAGCGTCACCGCCCCCGAGAAGTCGGTGAGGCAGTAGCGCTGGACGCCGCCCAGCGTGAGCTCCGTCTCCACGCGCCGGAAGCGATCGAGCGGGTAGCGCAGCGCGCCGACCACCCCGAAGTCACGCTGGTAGTAGGCGAGGTTCGGGTCCAGCCGATCGAGGTTCTGCTGGACGAAGTGGAACCCGCCGAGCACCCAGGAGAGCCGCCTCGCGCGGTTCTCGAACAGGAGGAGCCCCTGGGTGTAGTCGAACGAGCCGTAGACGGAGAGGTCCACGAAGAGGACGTTGTCCCGGAGCATGTCCGAGAACAGCACCGCGGCCCGCCCCGCGACGGCGCTCCCCGCGCCGCCCCCGTAGACGAAGCCCGCCTCCGGGCGCCAGTTGCGGATCGCGAACGCGTCGTAGTCCTTCACCTGCTCCGGCCAGGTACCGCTCGGGATCTCCAGCACGTCTCCGGTGGGCGGCAGGACGGCCACGCTCGGCTGCTCGAGCCAGGCGACCTTGGGCACCTCGACGATCCGGAAGACGCCGCCGTAGAACGTGCTCGCGAACACGCCGCGCCCCTTGGGCGAGGGGCCGGGGCTCGTGAGCCCGGTGGTGAAGTCGGTGATCCGCTGGACCGCGCCCGCCTTCAGCAGGTAGAGGTCGGGCTTCCCGGAGACGTCCGAGGTGAAGAGGACCGAGCCGTCCGCCTGCGGGAACGGCGCGCGGTCTGTGCTCGCGGCGGTGGTGAGCCGCGTGCGCTCGCCGCTCGAAGGATCGATGCGGAAGAGGTTGAGGCGCCCGTGGTCGGTCGCGTCCGAGGAGAAGTAGATGCCGTCCTTTCCCCAGGCGACGTCCTTCTCGACGTATGGATCCTGCGTGATGCGCCGCGCCACGCCGCCCTTCACCGGGACCACGTAGATGTCCGACTGGCCGTCGGTGGACACGCCGGCGAACGCGATCTGCGACCCGTCCGGCGAGAAGGCGGGGTCGGAGATCTGGATGAACGGCTGGCCGCGCTCGGTGTGCACGTCGAGCTTCCTGCGCCGGCCGAGCTCGATGCGCGGGGGACGTCCTTCCCTGAGCTTGTGCCGGAAGCGCTGGACGTGGAGGCGGTCGCCGATCCCGTCCTGGGCCGAGAACGCGAGGATCCCGTCCCCGAGGCCGAGCACCCCGTACTCGACGGGGTGGAGGGACTCGAACCCCGGCACGCTGTCCGAGACGATCTCGACCGCGCTGCGCGGGTTGCGCACGTCGACGAGGTAGAGGCGGGCGCGGCCCTTCTCGCGGTCGATGCCGCGGAAGAGGATGAGGTTCCCGTCGGCGGAGGAGACGAAGTCCTCGGGCTCGGAGGGGAGCTGCCGGAGCTCCCGGAGCTGCGGGAGATCGTGCTTCGCCTCGAGGTACTGCGGGTAGTAGCGGCGCTTCAGCCACGCGCGCCAGCGGGCGTCGACCTGCTCGATGGGCTCGTTCAGCACGCGCCGCACGAGGGCGCCGAAGTTGCGCGTCGTGCCGCCCGCGGCGGGGCCGCCGCCGAAGCCGCCTCCGCCGTCGCCCATGAGGTAGGCGTTCTCCAGGAACGCCTGGATCTTCTCGTGGCCGTACTGGTCGGCGATGAAGGCGATCCGCGCCTGGCCGAGCTTGTAGGTCGGGATGTACCCGCGGATCCGGTCCTCCCCGAACGACAGCACGTCGTAGCCCTTGCGCGGCTCGGGGTTCCAGACGAGGTCGCGGAGGTAGAGGTCCGTCTCCGTGTCGATGCCGCCCTTCGAGTAGAACTCGGCGATGCCCTCGATGAACCAGAGCGGCAGGTACGCGATGGGCGAGGACATCTCCTCGGCGCCGGCGGCCTCGAGCAGCTTCTGGATGGTGAACTGGTGCACCATCTCGTGCGTCGACACCTCGATGAACCGCGCGTGATCACCGAAGTACGGGACCGTCATCTTGAGGTCCTCGGGCGAGGTGACGCCCAGGACCGACTCGGTGACGGCGAAGACGTTCTGCGTCTGGAACTCGCGCTGCGTCGCGTAGAGGATGTAGGGGATGCGCTTCGTCGGGTTGTAGTGGAACTGATCGACGAGGCGCGCGTAGGCGCTCTGGATCGCCGGCAGCGCCCGCTCCGCCTGGGCGAGCTCGTTCCGGTAGTAGTAGAGCCGGAGGCCCCCGGGGCCGCCGCCCGGCGGCGGGACGTCGATGAACTGCCAGTCGAAGCTGAACCAGGCGACCTGGTTCTGCCCGGGGCGCTCGGGGAGGATGAAGGTCTGCTCGAGCTCGCGCCGGGGCCGAGGCTTCTCGGCCTCCATGCGGTCCATCGAGTGCATCGCCTCGCCGAGCGACGGGCTCGGGCCGAGCTGTGCGGCGGCCGCGAGGGGCAGCGCGAGGGCGCAGAACGCGAGGACTCTCATCCGAGCAACACTACGTAGGAGGGACCCTCCGGGCGAGCAACCGAAAGGAGGTCCGTCCGACGCAGGCGTCGTGTACCGCCGCCGCTCAGCGCGAAGCGGCGCGGATGGGCCAGCGGGTCCCACCGATGGTGATGGCATAGCGTCCCGTCCCTGGGGGGTCTTCTTCGATGGCGAACCCGAGCGTCACCTGGCCTGCGCGGGTGAAGCGGGCGCGCTCGCCGCCCTTCACGGCGCAGCGGAGCACGCCGTCGTCGCCGAGGCGGAGGGTGGCGGGATCGAGCGGCTCGCGCGTCCCGTCGGAGAGGAGCAGCACGGGCGCCCCGCCCGGCGTCTCCTGCAGCACGCCCCGCACCGTGTAGGGCGTCTCTTTCACCTCGACGTACGCGGACTCGCGGCCCACGCGCACGAGCCATCTCCCGTCGGGTGCGCGCGCGAGCGAGCGCCAGAGGACGTCGAGCGTGCGCGCGTGGGTGATGGGCTCGCCGAGGTGGAGGAAGCGGCCCTCGTCGTCGATCGACAGGCCGCTCCGGGATCGCAGGAGCTCGAGCGCGGCGTCGTCGGCGGTGGTCACCCGCGCATCATAGGGCCGGTGAGCTCCGTTGCGGAGGCGGCGCTCGGGTGGTAACGAACCGCGCGTGACCGCGAGGATCGAGCCTGTGGTGCGCATCCGCTGTGGCCCCGACGAGGAGGCCCGCTGCCGCGCCGCGCTCGCGCGAGCCGGCTTCGAGGTGGAGCGCTCGCTCACGTGGCTCGTCGTCCGCGACGCCCCGCCCGACGCCGTGAACGAGGCCCTCGCCGCGGGCGGGGCGGACCCGCGTGTCGCCGTCCGGCAGCGGATCGGGCAGCTCATCGGCTGGCTCCTCGACCGTGAGGGCGAGCTCGACGGCCGCGCGGTGAACGTGCAGGCGCTGGTCCGTCGGGTGCTCGAGGAGGGCGGCCTCACCGGACGCTACCGTCCGAGGCCGCTCGACGCGCTCCTGGCGGGCGCGGCGGCGCTGTACGCGGAGCTCGTCGAGACCGCCGCCGGGTTCGTCTCCTGGGATCGCTTCGTCGAGCTGTTCTGCGAGTAGCTGCCGGGGTAGCGGCGCGGCGCGCTGCCGTCAGGCGCGCAGCGCGAGCCGCAGGAGGTTCAGCGCCTCGTGGGCGGCGGTGCTGCGGATCCGGTCGCGACCGCCGCGGTAGAGCCGCTCGACCGCGCTCGTGCCGGACGGCCCGGCGAGCGCGAGGTGCACCGTCCCGACCGGCTTCTCCGGCGTCCCGCCGGTCGGCCCGGCGATGCCGGTGATCCCGATCCCCCAGGTCGCCCGCCCGACCCGGCGCGCCCCCTCCGCGAGCGCGCGCGCGACCGGCTCCGACACGGCGCCGTGCGCCGCGAGGACGTCTTGGGGGACGCCGAGCACGGCCTCCTTCATGGCGTCCGCGTAGGCGACGACGCCGAGGTCGAGCACCGCGGAGGCGCCCGGCACGTCCGTCAGGAGCTCGGCGACGAGCCCGCCGGTGCAGCTCTCCGCGAGCGCCACGCGCTCGCCGCGGGCGGCGAGCCGCGCGACGACGAGGGCCGGCAGCTCCTCCTTGCCCTCGCCGAACACCGCGTCGCCGAAGATCGCGCGGGCCTGGGCGGCGAGCCGGTCGGCGCGCGCAGCGGCGTCCGGGCCGGGCACGGTCCACTTGACGTGGACCTCGGGCCAGTGCGCGCGGAAGCCGAAGCGGACGTCCGCGTTCGCGGGATCGCGCATGAGCGGCCGCATCGCGTCGTCGGCGTGCGACTCGGGGACGCCGAACAGCTTCAGCACCCGCCCCGCCGGCACCTCGCCGAGCCGCGCCGCGAGCCGCGGCAGGAGCCACTCGTCGGCGAGCCCCCGGAACTCGAGCGGCACGCCGGGGAAGCAGACCACCTCCGCCCGCCCGATGCGCACCGCGAACCCGGGCGCCGAGCCGAACCGGTTCGGCACGACCTCGGCGCCGCGCGGGAAGCGCGCCTGCTTCTCGTTGTTGGGGGTGAGCGCGCGGCCGAAGCGGCGGAAGCGCTCCTCGAGCGCGCGCAGCGACGGCTCGTGCAGCTCGAGCGGCACGCCCATCACCGCGGCGACGCGCTCGCTCGTGAGGTCGTCCTCGGTCGGCCCCATGCCGCCGCTCATCACCACGAGGTCGGCGCGCGCGGTCGTCTCGCGGATGGCGGCGTCGAGGTCGGCGCGATCGTCGCCCACGAGCGTCTTGCGCCGGACCATGACGCCGAGATCCCAGAGCCGGTCCATGAGCCAGGCGGAGTTCGTGTCCACCACCTGCCCGGTGAGGAGCTCGTCGCCGGTGGAGAGGATCTCGACGTGGAGCGTCATCGCGAGCGACCTCCGCTACGACCCGAGCGGCGCGCACCACCAGCCCGCGCCGCCGCAGCCGGCGACGGCGCGCAGCGCGAGCGCGACGAGCTGGAGCGCGGCCCAGGCGAAGACACCCGCCGCCACGTCGTCCATGACGACCCCGAACCCGTTCTTCACGCGGTCGAACGCCGAGGCCGGCCAGGGCTTCAGCACGTCGAACACGCGGAAGAAGAGGAAGCCGAGGAGCGCCGCCGGCCAGGAGAAGGGGACGAGGGCGACCGTGACGAGGTAGCCCGCCACCTCGTCGATGACGATGGGCGACGCGTCGGCCACCCCCCAGTACGCGCCGGCGCGCTGCGCGGCGTAGGCGCCGAGCGCCACGAGCGCGGCGACCGTCACGAGGTACACGGACGGGGAGAGCCGCGAGAGCGCCCAGTACACGGGGATCGCGCCGAGAGTGCCGAAGGTGCCGGGCGCGACGGGGGCGTAGCCGCACGGACCCCAGGCGGCGAGGAGCACCCAGGCGTCGGGTCGCGCGGCCGGGCGCGCCGTGCGGCGGAGGCCGCGGGCGCGGAGCCGGGAGAGGAGGTCAGGGCTGGCGGGCGACGGCGAGCCGGTCACGCGCTAGATGTACTCGTCCTGCTGCGGCTTGTCCTCGACGTCCTCGGGCTCCGGCTCGAGCGCCTCGTCCGCCTCGAGCTCGGCGCGGATGGCGGGCGGGAGCGAGGCCTTGTCGGGCGCGGGCCGCGCGCGGGCCAGGAGCGCCTCGGCGAGGCCGAGCGCGATGTAGGCGGCCATGTAGACCACGAGGACGAACGAGGCGCGGGTCGCCATGCCGACCCCGACGCCCGCGAGGGTGAAGAAGGCGAAGATCGTGAGGCTGCGCGCCGAGAGGTGGACGTCCTTGAAGGTGCGGTAGCGGACGGTCGACACCATGAGGAACGCGAGCAGGCCGACGACGAGCGCGATCGGGACGCGGGTCGCCGGGTCGGTGGTCGTGGCGAAGTGCCGGTAGTGGGCGATGACGAGCGAGACGATCGTCCCGGCGGCGAGCGGGATGGGCAGGCCCACGAAGAAGCGCGAGGAGCCCTTGTCGCCGCGCTGCGCGAGGACGTTGAAGCGCGCGAGGCGGAGCGCGCCGCAGGCGGCGAAGGCGAAGGACACGAAGAAGCCGAGGAAGCCGAGCGGCGCGAGCGCCCACTTGTAGACGAGCAGCGCCGGCGCCGCGCCGAAGGAGATGACGTCGGCGAGGCTGTCGAGCTGCACGCCGAAGTCGGACTGGGTCTTCGTCATGCGCGCGACGCGGCCGTCGAACGCGTCGAAGAACATCGCGAAGAAGATGGCGAGCGCCGCCTGGTAGAGCTGGAGCGGCGTGGCCTCGCCGGCGCAGAGCGTGAGCGCGTAGAAGCCGAGGAGGATCGAGCTCACCGTGAACAGGTTCGGGAGCACGAACATCGCCTTGCGCAGGTTGATCTGCATTTCCGCGCCACCCTCCTAAGGTCGCCGGCCTCGGCGCAGTGCCGGTGACTCGGGCCGGGCGCAGGACCACGCGCCCGCCCCCTCGACCGGCGACGGCAGAGGCTGTCACGGGCGGGTTTTTTTGTCGAGACGGACGCCTCGCGTCAAGGAGACCCGCCGCACGGGGTCCGCGCGCGCTCCCCCTCCCCGAGCGCCAGGCGGGCGCCGCTCCCGCAGTCCACCCAGAACACCGGGTCCGCCCACCAGCGGTTCATCCGCGCGGTCGCCCGCGAGCCCCCCCCGAGCGCGAGCGCGGGTCCGTGCCCGGTCACGAGGTTGCCGTCCAGCACCGCCGTGGCGCCGTCCAGCAGGACGATCCCGCCGGCGGCGCCTCCCGACGCGTCCACGCTCGAGAGGCGCACCTCGCCGCCCGACGCCTCGACGGCCGCGCCGCCGCAGCGCAGGAGGGTGCTCGCGGAGAGCGCGAGCGAGCCGCGGCGCACCTGCACGCACGCCCCCGGGATGCCCTGCTCCTCGCTCACACCTGCGACGACCACCGCCGCTCCCTCCACCCGGCCTCCCGCGATGGCGATGCCGGCCGGCCCGGGGGAGCGGATGACCACGCCCTCGAGGTGCGCGGCGCCGCCCGCGACGGCGAGGCCCGCCTCGCGCGAGGGCCCGTCGACGGCGAGGTGGCGGAGCGTGGCGGTGCCGCCGTGGACGGTCGCGCCGGAGAGGGCGCCGTGGAGGTGCCCGCCCACGAGGGTGGCCTCGCCGCGCTCCACGACGAGGCCGACGTCCCCGTCGAGCGCGAGGTCCGCGCCCTCGAGCGCGCCGCCCGAGACGCGCGCGCCGCAGCCGCCCCCCACCGCGCGCAGGTCGCGCGCCCGCAGCGTGCC
>NZ_JALCZC010000141.1:0-9287 GCF_022690805.1 Anaeromyxobacter sp. SG66 | reverse complement strand
GCCCGCGCCGCCGAGGAGGCCGCGCGGCGGGCCGAGCGCGAGGCGGCGGCGCGCATGGGCGAGGCGCTCGTGGACGAGCTCGAGGCCGCTCGCGCGGAGGTGGCGGAGCTGCTCGCGGGCCTCCAGGCCGCGCCCACGGTGAGGGCCGCGACCGACGCCTCGCGCCAGCTCGACGCCTGGCGCGCCACCGTCCAGCAGGCGGCGCAGGCGACGAAGGCGCGCGCCGAGGCGGGCGCGGAGGCGCTGCCCGGCGGCGAGGTGAAGCCGGGCGTGCGCGTCCGCATCGTCTCGCTCGGGCAGGAGGGCGAGGTCGTGGAGGTGGAGGGGAAGGACGCGCTCGTGCGGGCGGGGCCGCTCAAGGTCCGCCGGCCCGTCTCGGACCTCGTGCCGCTCGTGGGGAAGGCGAAGGACGCGGCGAGGCTCGGCCGCTCGCGCGCGGAGAAGCTCGCGGCGGCGGCCGAGGCGCGCCCCGACGCGCCGCGTGGCCTCGAGCGCCGCCTCGACGTGCGCGGGCTGCGGGTGGAGGAGCTCCTCCGCGAGGTGGAGCGCTTCCTCGATCGCGTCTACTCGGCCGGCGAGGCCGAGTGCCTCGTGCTCCACGGCCACGGCACCGGCGCGCTCAAGCAGGCGCTCCGCGATCACCTCTCCGCGTCGCCCTACGTTGGCGCGTTTCGCCCGGGCGACCGCCACGAGGGCGGCGACGCAGTGACCGTCGTCAGCCTCCGGCGCTGACGCCGCCGAACCCCCGATCCGCGAGGCCGCGCGCCGGCGCCGTCGAGCCCGTGAGCTCGCGGCCGCCGTCCCCCTCCTTCGGCCAGGGGAGGCGCGCCGCGATTTCGCTCTCAGTGTTGTCCACCCATGCGGGCGCAATTCCTGCCGGCCGCGCCAATTTTTCTGCGTTCGAGGGCTGGCCCGGTGTGGTAGAGAGGAAGCACCCGTCCGAGCCTGCGCTCCCTTTTCCGTTCAGGGGCCCGGACACACCGCCGAACACATTGATTTTCGGAGGCACTGCATGAAGGCTTTGAAGAAGCTCATCGCTGCAGCCCTCACCCTTGCGCTGCCGCTCGCGGCTCTCGCGCAGGCGCCTGCTGCAGAGCAGAAGCCCGCCGAGCAGACGCCGGCGGCGCAGCCCGCGACCCCGCCGACCGCGCCTCCGGCCAAGCCGCCCGCCGCGAAGGACGAGGTGAAGGTCACGCCCTACGGCTTCATCCAGCTGAGCGCGTACGCGAACGCGAACACGTTCGCGGCGAAGGACTACCCGGCCCAGGTCGCGCGCACGCAGGCGGGCGGCTCGTACCTCATGAGCGCTCGCTACTCGCGGTTCGGCGTGCGCCTCGCGCTCGACGACGAGAACTGGACCGGCGCGAAGCTCGGCGGAACGATCGAGTTCGACTTCAAGGCCGGCCACCTCGCGACCACGTCGACCACCTGGTACAACGGCGTGATGCGCCTCCGGCTCGCCAGCATGACGGCGACCTGGAAGCAGCCGGTCGGTACCTTCACGATCCTCGCCGGGCAGGACTACGGCATCGTGACGCCGCTGTTCGCGACCTCCATCACGCACACCGCCGACCCGATCTTCTGGCAGGCCGGCAACGCCTGGCGCCGCGCTCCTCAGATCCGCGCGTCCTGGGCCGGCACGCCCGAGATGCTGGGCCTGAACGTCGCGGCCGCGGTCCTCTCCCCGCAGACGAACGACGCCGCGCCGGTGTTCACGCCGGCCAGCGCCGACTACGGCTCCGGCAACGCCTCGCGCTTCCCCAGCCTCGAGGGCCGCGTCGGCGTCAACGCGAAGCTCGATCCGGTCACGGTCGCCGCGGGCGTCGGGTACCTGTACGGCAAGCGCCGCGTGAGCGACGTCACCGGCGGGACGGGCGCCACGAAGGACCTCGACGGCACGCTCCTCGGCGTCGACGTCAACGTGACCTCGCAGTGGCTCGACGTGAAGGGCGAGTGGTTCACGAACGACGGCGCGGGCGACACGTACAACCTGATCGCCGCCGGCGCGGGCGCGGTCGCGACGGGGACTCCCCCGGTCGCGACGGCCGCTCCCGACACGGTCGAGTCGGACGGCTTCTGGGCGCAGGCGGTCCTGAAGCCCATCCCCGAGGTCTGGCTCGTCGGCGGCTACGGCCGCGAGAAGACGGACGCGGGCAGCCGTAGGTCCGCCGGCCAGACCGCGGCCTCGGTCCGCCGTGAGAACGAGCAGATCCACGCCGCGGTGATCTTCAACGCCGGCAAGCACTGGAAGTTCGGCGTCGAGGGCGTCCGCACGACGACCACCTACGCCGACGGCCTCGATCAGGACGGCTGGCAGACCGCCGTGTCGTCGCAGTTCGTGTTCTAGGAAGCCGAAAGTACAGGGGGCGCCCGCGGTGTTGAATGCCGCGGGCGCCTTCGCACGTCCATAGGATCCCTTCTCGCAAGGAGCGGCACATGAAGAAGATGCTCGCCCCGGCCCTCGCGGCGCTCAGCCTCGCGCTCCCTGGTGCCGGACACGCGCAGGTGAAGATCGGATTCATCAACTCCATCACCGGCCCCGAGGCCCCCATCGGCGAGAACCTCACGAACGGCGTCGACATGGCCGTCGAGGACCTCAAGAAGAAGGGCGTCAACGTCCAGCTCATCAAGCAGGACGACACCGGCAAGCCGCAGGTGTCGATGAGCGCGATGGAGCAGCTCGCGACGGGCGACGAGGTCGCGGCGGTCGTCGGGCCCTACACCTCGGCCACGGCGAACGCGGTCGCGAAGCTCGCGAACCAGTACAAGGTGCCCCAGGTCGTCCCGGCCGCCGCGAAGGAGGAGATCACCAAGCAGGGGTACGACTTCGTCTTCCGGCTCAACGCCCCGGCCCACCAGTACGCGCAGTCGCTCATCGACGCCGCGAGCGAGCTCGGCAAGCCCAAGACCATCGCCTTCATCTACGAGTCGACGGACTTCGGCACGTCCGTCGCCGCCGCCGGCAAGGACTTCGCGCAGAAGAAGGGCCTCAAGATCGTCGCGGACGAGGCCTACCAGAAGGGCGCGCCCGACTACCGCTCCACGCTCACCAAGATCAAGGCGCAGAGCCCGGACCTCGTCTTCATGGTGTCCTACGTCGCGGACGCGATCCTGCTCATGCGGCAGTCGCGCGAGGTGGGGCTGAAGCCGCAGGCCTTCCTGGGCGGCGGCGCGGGCTTCGACACCGCGCAGTTCGAGAGCGAGAAGGACATCTCGAACCTCGTCTTCTCGGTGACGCAGTGGACGCCGGAGAGCTCCCCGGCCGCGCAGGAGTTCGCGGACCGTTACCTCAAGAAGTACGGGAAGAAGCCGACCTACCACGCGGCCTGCGCCTACGCCTCCATGACGATCGTGGGTGAGGTCGCGCAGCAGGCGGGCGGCGACCGCAAGAAGATCCAGGAGGCGCTCAAGGCCGGCAAGTGGAACGGCATCATGGGCAGCGTGGACTTCCGGGATTACGAGGGGTTCACGAACCAGAACGAGCTCGTCATGCCGGTCGTCCAGTACCAGGGCGGCAAGTCGGTGACGGTCTTCCCGAAGCAGCTCGCGAAGAAGAAGGCCGTCTACCCGTTCCCGGGCTGGAAGTGATGGGAGCGCCGCGTCACGCGGCGTGACCTTCGTACCTGGGGGCGGCGGGCCGGACACAGGCCCGCCGCCCCGTTCGTTTCGGGGGCGCGCGCCGGTCGCCCCCCGGTCGGCCGCCGATCGCCCTTTTTTCGCGCCCTGCGCGCTGACAGGCGTTGAAGTCGGCTCGACTGTTTGGTTACGCTCCCCGGCCCCTCTCGTTCTTCGCTCACCCTCGACCGGAGCCGCGGAGCCAGCCGAATGAACGTGTTCTTGCAGTCGGTGATCAGCGGGATCCTCGTGGGCGGCGTCTACGCGCTCATCGGGATCGGGCTGACGATCATCTTCGGCGTCATGCGCGTCATCAACTTCGCGCACGGCGACCTGCTCATGCTGGGGATGTACGCGACCTGGCTCGTCTTCTCGCGGCTCGGGATCGATCCCTTCGTCTCGGTGGCCATCACCGGACCGCTCCTGTTCCTGTGGGGAGCGTTCCTCCAGAAGACCCTCATCAACCGGGTGCTCAACGCGCTCCCGCAGAACCAGATCCTGCTCACGATCGGGCTCGGCCTCATCATGTCGAACTCGATCATGCTGATGTTCACCTCCGACTACCGGATCCTCACGACGACCTACTCGTCGTCGAGCTTCTCGCTCGGCGGGATCTCGATCTCGGAGCCGCTGCTCGTCGCGTTCCTCATCACGGCGGTGATCACCGCGGCGCTCTACTGGTTCCTCCTGAGGACCGACACCGGCCAGGCGATCCGCGCGACCGCCCAGGACCGCGACGCGGCGCAGCTCATGGGCATCAACGTGCAGGCGATGTCGGTGCTCGCGTTCGGCATCGGCTCCGCGCTCGCCGGGGTGGCGGGCGCGCTCATCTCGCCGACCTACTACATCTTCCCGCAGGTCGGCAGCACCTTCACGCTGAAGGCCTTCGTCATCGTGGTGCTCGGAGGGATGGGCAGCGTCATCGGCGCGACGCTCGGCGGCCTCATCATCGGGGTCACCGAGTCGCTCTCGGCGGTCTACATCGCCTCCGGCCTGAAGGAGCTCGTCGTGTTCGTGCTCTTCCTCGGGCTCCTCCTCTTCAAGCCGTCCGGCCTCCTCGGGAAGACCCGGGCCTAAGGGTGCACTCCATGGATCGGCGTCCCCTCCTCTCCCGAGCCCCCCGCGGCTTCTCCGTCCTCGGGCTCGTCCTCTTCGTGGCGGCGATCGCGGCGCTCGCGGCGTTCCCGAGCTTCGTGAAGAAGCCGTACGTCCTGCACATGGGGGTCGTGCTGTTCCTGGCGATCATCCAGGGCCAGGCCTGGAACGTCATCGGCGGCTACGCCGGCCAGTACTCGGTCGGCCACGCCGCGTTCTTCGGCATCGGCGCGTACGTCACGATGATGCTGCTCGAGCTCAACAAGACCGCCCCGTGGGTCGGGATCTGGGCGGCGATCGCGGCGGCGGTGCTCCTGTCGCTCGTCATCGGCAGCATCACCTTCCGGCTGCGCGGGCCCTACTTCGTGCTCGCCTCGATCTCGGTCACCGAGATCATCCGGCTCGCCGCCCTGCACTTCAAGGACTTCACCCGCGGCGCGGAGGGGTTCCTCGTCACCGAGATCCCGACGCTCAAGATCGGCGCGACCGAGATCGAGTTCTTCACGAAGCGCCCGTTCTACTTCGCGGCGCTCGGGCTCGCGGTCGTCACCATCATCGCGAACTGGGCCGTGCAGCACTCGAAGCTCGGCTACTACTTCCAGGCGATCCGCGAGGACCAGGACGCCGCCCATTCCCTCGGCATCAACCCCGCCTTCTACAAGAACGTCGCGCTCGCGATCTCGGCCGCGTTCACCGCCGCGGCCGGCGGCTTCTACGCGATGTTCGTGAAGTTCATCGACCCGAACACGGTGTTCGGGCTGGACGTGTCGGTGCAGTTCGTCCTCATCTGCATCATCGGCGGCATCGGGACGATCCTCGGCCCGGTGATCGGAGCGATGGTGCTCGTGCCGCTCTCGGAGATCCTCCGCAACCCCAAGGGGCTCGTGCAGCTCGGGATCGTCTCGTCCGACTCGGGGTTCGTGCGGTTCATCGAGGCGAACCTCTCGAACGCGCACATGCTCGTGTACGGCATCCTGGTGGTGGTGGTGATCCTGTTCGCGCCCGAGGGCGTGCTGGGCGTCATCCGCCGCCTCGCGACCCGGCTGCGCCGCCGCACGCCGTCGCGCGGGCGGACGGAACCGGCGGCGACGGCCTGAGGGAGGCGACCATGGCGATCCTCGACATCGAGCACGTCTCCAAGTTCTTCGGGGGCCTCGCGGCCAACTCCGACGTCTCCTTCTCCATGGAGCAGGGGATGATCATGGGCCTCATCGGCCCGAACGGCGCGGGCAAGACCACCCTCTTCAACTGCATCACCGGCTACTACCCGCCCTCGAAGGGCGAGGTGACCTTCAAGGGCACGCGGCTCAACGGGCTCCAGCCGGATCAGGTCTGCAGGCTCGGCATGGTGCGGACGTGGCAGAAGGTCCGCCCGCTCGCGAAGCTCTCCGTGGTGGACAACGTGATGGTGGGCGCGCTCGCGCGCACCTCGAGCCTCAGGGTCGCGCGCGAGCTCGCGATGGAGCAGCTCAAGGTCGTCCGCCTGGACCACAAGCCCGACTTCCTGGCGGGCGGGCTCCCCATCGGCGAGCGCAAGAAGCTGGAGGTGGCCCGCGCCCTCGCCACGAAGCCCGAGCTCCTGCTCCTCGACGAGGTGATGGGCGGCCTCAACCCCGCCGAGTCGGAGGAGATCATCCAGCTCATCCTCGAGCTCAAGAAGCGGGGCCTCACGCAGATGGTCATCGAGCACGACATGAAGGCCATCATGCGGATCTCCGACCGGATCGTGGTCCTCAACTCCGGCGAGAAGCTCGCCGAGGGCGGCCCGCGCGAGATCGCCGACAACCCCGACGTCATCGCCGCCTACCTGGGCGAGCGGGTCGAGTGACGGGAGACGACATGCTCCAGATCCGCAAGCTCAACTTCGCCTACGGCGACCTGCAGGTCCTCTGGGACGTCGACCTCGAGGTGAAGCAGGGGGAGATCGTCACCGTCGTCGGCGCGAACGGCGCCGGCAAGTCCACGATCCTGAGGAACGTCTCGCGGCTCGTCCGCCCGACCTCGGGGTCGATCACGTTCGAGGGCACGGAGCTCTCGCGCGTCCCCTCCCACAAGGTCGTGGAGATGGGGATCGTCCAGGTCCCGGAGGCGCGCCGCATCTTCCCGGAGATGACCGTCACCGAGAACCTCCGCATGGGCTCGTTCGTGAAGTCCACGCGCAAGGACCGCGAGCGCAACATGGAGCGGGTGTTCTCGCTCTTCCCCCGCCTCGCCGAGCGCAAGGGCCAGCTCGGCGGCACCATGTCCGGCGGCGAGCAGCAGATGCTCGCCATCGGGCGCGGCCTCATGGGGAACCCGCGCGTCATGCTCCTCGACGAGCCCTCGCTCGGGCTCTCGCCGCTGCTCGTGCGGAACATCTTCGAGATCATCAAGGAGATCAACCGCCAGGGAACGACCATCCTGCTCGTGGAGCAGAACGTGTTCCAGTCGCTGCGCATCTCCCATCGGGCCTACGTGCTCGAGACGGGCCGGGTGGTACTCTCCGGCCCGGGCGCCGAGCTGCTCGACAACGCGCACGTGAAGAAGGCCTTCCTGGGGATCTGATCATGGCGGACACGAAGCTCACCGTCGGCGACTGGATGACGCGGAACCCGATCACCATCGGGGACGACGCGTCGATCGTGGAGGCGATCCACCTCCTCCGCGAGCGGAACATCCGGCGGCTGCCGGTGATGAAGGGCGACAGGATCGTCGGCCTGGTGACGGAGAAGATGCTCCTCGGCTACATGCCGGCGAAGGCGACGAGCCTCGACCAGTGGGAGCTGCAGTACCTGCTCTCGAAGACGCCCGTCACCGCCGCCATGAACCCGAAGCCGCACACCGTGAAGCCGGAGACCCCCATCTCCGAGGCGGCGAAGCTCCTCCACGACCGCAAGCTGAACGGCGTCATCGTGGCCGGGACGCGCGGCGAGCTCGTGGGCATCCTCACCACGACGAACGCGCTCGAGGCGCTGATTCATTTTTCTAGATAGACGGGGGCTGCGCCCCCGCCCCAGCAGCGAAGCTGCTGGGGCCCCTCCCCGGAGTCGGCGGCCTTAATGCGCGCCGGGGGCTCGCCCTCAGCGCAGGAACATCTTCCCCGCGGCGAACAGGCCCACGGCGATGGCGAACGCTCGCATCCCGGCGGGCGGGAGCCGCTGCGCGAGCAGCGCGCCGATCCATCCCCCCGCCAGCGATGCGACCGCCATGATGGCCGCGACGCGCAGGTCCACCTTGCCGCTCATGGCGAAGAGGATCGCCGCGACGCCGTTCGTGAGCAGCGCGAGCAGCACCTTGAGGGCGTTCGCGTGCTGCATCGAGGACGGCACGAGGATGCCCATCGCCGCGAGCATCAGGATCCCGATGCCCGCGCCGAAGTAGCCCCCGTAGATGGAGATGAGGAGCTGGATGACCCAGTGCGCGAGGGGATGGTTGCCGACGGCGTGGCCGCCGACGAAGGTCTTGATCGGCCCCTGCAGCGCGAGGAGCGCGCAGGCGAACAGGATGAGCCAGGGGACGATCGCCGCGAACGCCGACTCGGGGAGCGCGAGGAGCAGCACCGAGCCGATCGCGCCGCCGAGCAGCGCGGGCACGCCGAGGGTGAGCGCGCGCCGCCGCTCCTCGCCGATGTGCCGGCGATAAGCCCAGACGGAGGAGAACTGGCCGGGCCAGAGCGCGACGGTGCTGGTGGCGTTTGCGCCGACGGGGCCGAGCCCGGCCGTGAGCAGCGCCGGGAAGGTGAGGAGGGTCCCGCCGCCCGCGACCGCGTTGATCAGGCCGGCGGCGGCGGACGACGCGGTCACGAGCAGCCCGTTGGCGAGCGTCACCGTTCGTGATTAGCACGGCGCGCCCCGGCGGCGCAGCCCCCGCCGGGCGATTGCCGGGCCCGCCGCGCGGCGGCAGATCCCGGCCGGAGGTCCCGATGCACGCGACCCTCGACCGAGCCGAGATCATCCACTTCGCGGGCTGGAGCCGGCGCTCGCCTGCGCTGCGCGACGGCGCGCCGGTCCTCGTCGGCCACGGGGAGGCCGGGGAGCGCTGCGGCTGGGAGCCGTTCTTCCGCGCGCTGGCGGCGAAGGGCCTCGCGGTCGCGTTCGATCCGGGGACGCCCGGGGAGCCGCGCTTCGTCCCGCGGGCGGAGGCGGAGCCGCACCTCGGCTCCGCTCGAAGGACTCCCGTCGCGGAGGCCCGACGGTTCCTCTCGGCCCTTCGTGGAGCGCCTCCCGCCGCGAGGTAGCCCGCCGCAGCCGTTACCTTCCGCGCCGGCCGCCGCGCGGACCGCCCTTGCCACCCTTGCCGCCGCCGCTCGGGCCCCTCCCGCCCTTCCCGCCCTGCGGCCGCCCGCCCTGTGCCTTCCCGCCCTGCGCCTTGCCGCCAGGCTGACCGCGCCGCCCCGTCCTGCCGGGCGACCCGGCGTGGCCCGAGGCCTTGCGCTCGCCGCGCCCCTCGGTCCGCCGAGCGCCGTGCTCCCGGTGGCCACGGCCGCGTGGGCTCCGGACCCCGCGCTCGCCGCCGTCAAGCTGTACGAGGTCGTGCTCGTCGCGGCGGCCACCTTCGGCCTCGCCCGGGCGCTCTGGAGCGACGACTCGGGGCGGGTG
>NZ_JALCZC010000140.1:0-9478 GCF_022690805.1 Anaeromyxobacter sp. SG66 | reverse complement strand
GTCGACCCCGCCGTCGGCGAGCCCCGCGAACCCATCCGCCGCGCGGCGCGCGAGCGCGGCCGCGCCGGGGGCGGCGAGCGCGCCCATCCGGACCGCCGCCTGCGCGGCGCGGGTGGCGACCGCGCGGCGCGTCTCGGGATCGAGCGGCGCGCAGAGCTGCTCGAGCGCCTCCTCGAGGGCGTCCATGTCGGCGGGGGCGTCGCCTGGCGCGGGAGCCTCCGCGAGGCGCGGCTCCGGCGCCTCGGGGCCGTCCTCTCCCGGCGTGCCGTCCTCGGGGTCTTCCCCGGCCGGCGCTTCGGCCCGCTCGAGCGCGGGGCGGAGGGCGGCGAGGAGCGTCTCGACCCCCGCGACGGCGATGACGCCGCCCTCGTCGCCGGCCGCGATCGCGTCCTCCATCGCCTCAACCGCCTCGAGCGACGCCTGCACGGCGGCGCGGGAGAGCCCGGCGGCCGGGTCGAACCCCGCGAGCGATCCCTCGATCGCGTGCGCGAGCCGCTCCACGTCGGCGAGGCCGAGGCTCCCCGAAGAGCCCTTGAGGCTGTGCGCGATGCGGCGCACGGCGTCGAGCGCCTCGGGCGCGCGCGGGTCGCGCTCGAGCGTGAGGATCCCCGTGCTGATGGCCTCGAGGTGCTCGCGCGCCTCGGCGGAGAAGACGGGCCAGATCTGGCGGAAGAGCTCGCGATCCATGCGCTACCCGCCGTGCGCCGCCGGGGCGCCGAGCTTGCCGAGGTCGAGCACCGCGAGCCGGTCCTGCGCGATCCACGAGAACGGGCCCTCCGCGGCGCTCGAGAGCCCGTCGCGCGGGAGCTCCACCTGGCCCTCGACCGCCTCCGCGGCGAGGCCGAACGCCTCGTCGCCGTGCTCGACCACCAGGATCTTCGCGAGGTCGTTCAGCCCCGCGCCCTCGAGGCCGAGGAGCTGCCGCAGGTCGAGCACCGGCACCACCCGCGCCCGCGCCACCGCCGCGCCGAGGAGCCAGGGGGGCGCCGCGGGGAGCGGCGAGAGCACCTGCGCGTCGAGGATCTGGAACACGTCCTCGACCTCGACCCCGTAGCGCTCCCCGCCCACGCTGAACGCCACCACGGGCAAGGTGGCCACCGCGGTGGTCTCCCGCGCGAAGGCGATCTCCCGCGCCCGCTCCTCGAGGATCCGGCGGCGCGCCTCGGGCGTCGGCGCCGGCTCGAGCGCGTCCGGCGGCTCGGCCGGAGCCGCCCTGAGCTCGCGCCCCTGTCCCGTTGCCGTCACGCGCTACCTCCTCGCGGGGAGCTGGAGGATCCCACCCACGGTCTTGCGGAGCTCCTCCACCGAGACGGGCTTCGTCAGGAACGCGGTCGCGCCGACGAGCTTGCCCTTCTTGCGGCTCGCGTCGTCGGCGAGCGAGGTGAGGAGGACGATGGGCGTCTTGTGGAGGATCGGATCGGCGCGGATCGCGGCGCACAGCTCGAAGCCGTCCATCCCGGGCATCCGCACGTCCGAGATGACGAGATCCGGCTTGTGCTCGCGCGCCCGCGCGAGGCCCTCCGTGCCGTCCTTCGCCTCCACGAACTCGATCTGCCAGCCCATCAGGTAGACCTGGATGAGCGACAGGAGCGTCCGCGTGTCGTCGACGAGCAGCACCTTCATGGCTCGCTCCTTCCGGCGCCCGCGCGGGGCCGGCGAACTTCGCCGAGCGCGCTGCGCAGCGCACCGGCGGTGATGGGCTCGACGCCGCGGAGCGGCGCGCCGTCGTCCAGGCCCTCGACGGCCTCGATCGCGTTCCGCCGCGCGCGCGCCGCCTCGTCGTGCCGCCCGACGCGCGCGTAGAGCGGCACGAGCGACGCGTGCGCCATCGCGAGGCCGGGCTCGAGGTAGAGGGCGCGCCGGAGGGCGTCGATGGCGCCGCCGAGATCGCCCCGCGCGTCGGCGGCCATGGCGAGGAGCAGGTAGGACTCCGGGCAAAGGTGCCGCTCGGCCACCTCGCGGGCGAGCTGCTCCGCGAACTCGAGGTCGCCGCGGCGCGCGGCGGCGCGGGCCTGCTCGAAGCCGGGGATGGGGATCGCGGCTTCGCTCGGAACCGGCGTGTCCAGCGCGGTGGGCGTCACGACCGCGGCCGGGGCGGGAGTCGGGGCCGGGGTGAGCGTCGCGGCGGCCGGGGTGGGCGTCGCGATCGGAGCGGGGGTGGGCGCCGGAGCCGCGCTCGCGCTCCTCCCCCGGCTCCGCGCCTTCGCAGGCGCCGCTCGCTCGGTCCGGACCTCTCCCGGCGCGAGCCGGCGGAAGATCACCGTGCCGCCCACCTCCAGCCGCTCCACCGCGAGCTTCTCGGCGATGGGCACCTCCACCGGGCCGAGCAGGAGGAACCCCCCCGGCGCGACCGCCTCGAGGAGCCGCGCGGTGATCGCGCGCGCGGTCTCGGGGTCGAAGTAGATGAGGACGTTGCGGCAGACGACGAGGTCGAACGGGCCGGCGGGGGCGGGCTCGGAGTAGAGGTTGTGGCGACGGAACTCCACCGCGGCGCGCACCTCCGCGCGGACGCGCACCTGCGGCCCCTCGCCCTCGAGGTGGCGAGCGCGCGCGCCCGGATCGAGCCGGCGCAGCGACCACGCCCCGTAGACCGCCTCGGCGGCCACCGCGAGCGCGCGGGCGGACACGTCGGTCGCGAGGATCCGGTCGCGGCACGCCGCCCGGCCGGCGTCGCGGAGCAGCATCGCGAGCGAGTACGGCTCCTCGCCGGTGGCGCACCCGGCCGACCAGATCCGCAGCGGGCGCTCGCGCTGCGCGCGCGCCAGCACCACCTCGCGCACGGCGTCGAGCTGCTCGGGGTGGCGGAAGAAGTAGGTCTCCCCGACCACCGCCGCCTCGACGAGCTCGCCCAGGCAGCGCGGATCGCGGGCCCGGAGCCGGGCCCGGAACGCCTCGGGCTCGAGCTCCACCGCCCGCGCGGCGCGGCGGAGCGCCTCCTCGAGCGTGGTGCGGAGCCCCTCGGTGAGCGTGATGCCGCACGCGTCGCGCAGCGCCCGCTCGACGTCCTCGACGCCGGCGGCGAAGGTCGCGCCGGCGGCGGTCAAGGCCGCTCCGGGAGGCCTTCGGCGAGGGGCGCGGGATCGAGGAGCGGCACGACCTCGCGGTCGAGCAGGCACAGCCCTGCGACGAGCGGCGTGCCGCGCCAGGCCGGGGGCGTCCCGGACGCCGCGTCCCCGTGGAAGAGCCGGGGGCCGTCCACGAGCCGGTCCACCCGGTCGACGACGACGCCGAGGGTCGGCGAGCCGGGGAGGATCGCGATCTGGGCGTCGAGGGGAGGCTCGCGAACGGCGCCGAGCCAGGCGGAGAGATCCACCGCGACGACCGGCTGGCCCCGGCACACGAAGGTCCCAAGCACGTGCGGCGAGGCGCCGGCGAGCGGCGCGGTGGCCACGAGCCGGATCACCTCCGAGACGCGGGAGGCCGGGAGCAGCGCGCGCCGGCCGGCGGCCTCGACGAGGAGGTGCATCCCGGGGAGCGCGTCGCCGCCGTGGGCGACGAGGTCGCGCTGCGCGGCGCGGAGCGCCTCCTCGAGCCGGCGCACCTCGGCGGCGAGCGCCGCGCGCGGCGTACGGACGCCGCCCGCGGCGGCGGTGGGTGCAGGTCTCGAGGTCACGGTCCGACAAGCAGGATAGCGGACGGCCGCCCGCCCGTCGAACCCGCGCCAGCACGCGATCAGGGCGCCGACGGGGCTCCGTCGTACCTGGGATCGCTCGCCGCTTCCCAGCGACCGTCCGGCCGGCGCCGCACCGCCTGGGCGTTGCCCCAGGGCCGCTCCGCCACCTGGAGCCGGTGTCCCCGCGCCGCGAGCGCGCGGGCGGTCTCGGCCTCGAGCGCGTTCGGCTCGACGCGCAGGGCGTCCGGTTGCCACTGATGGTGCAGGCGTGGAGCGGCGAGCGCCTGCTCCAGGGACATACCGTCGTCCACGAGGTGGGAGATCGCCTGCGCGACGGTGGTCGGGATGGTCGAGCCGCCCGGCGCGCCCACGACGAGCCAGAGCGCCCCGCCCGGCGCGAAGACGAGCGTCGGCGCCATCGACGAGAGCGGCGTCTTCCCGGCCGCGGGCGCGTTCGCGCCGGTGCCGACGAGCCCGTACGCGTTCGGCGCGCCCGCGGCGGCGTCGAAGTCGTCCATCTCGTCGTTGAGCAGGATCCCCGTCCCCGGGACGACCACGCACGCGCCGAACAGGTAGTTCACGGTCGTGGTGATCGCGACCGCGTTCCCCTCCGCGTCCACCACCGAGAGGTGGGTCGTGTGCTTCCCCTCGTCGCGCGGCGGCGTGTCCGCGGCGACGGGGCGCGTCCGCTCGCCGAGCTCCGCGGAGAGGCGGGCGGCGTACGCGGGCGAGACCATCTCCTCGACCACCCCCGCCGCCCCGGGCACGAAGTCCGGGTCGCCGAGCGCGGCGCGCCTCGCGAAGAGCCGCTTCTCCGCCTCCGCCATGGCGTGCAGGAAGCGCACGGGCCGGTACCCGCCCTCGCGCGGCGCCTCCCGCTCCAGCGCCTGCAAGAGCCCGATCACGATCGCGCCTCCCGCGGAGGGCAGGCCCATGGAGACGATCCGGTAGCCGCGGTAGCTCCCCTCGACCGGCGCGCGGTCGCGCACGCGGTAGCGCGCGAGGTCGCTCGCGGCGAGCACGCCGCCGTCGTCTCGCGCGGCCCGGGCGATGCGCTCCGCGAGCGGGCCGCGGTAGAAGGCCGCGGGATCCCGGCCAAGGAGCCGCAGCGTGCGGGCGAGGTCGGGGCGCACGATCCGCTCGCCGGGCGCGGGCGCCGCGGGCCGGCCGTCCGCGCCGGCGACGAGGAGCTCCCTCGCGGCCGCGGGCCGGGCGGCCAGGCACGCGAGGCGGGCCCTCGCCGCGTCGGAGTAGGAGGGGGAGGCCGGGAACCCGCGCTCGGCGAGGCGCGCCGCGGGCGCGGCGAGCGCCGCGAAGGATCGGGTGCCGAAGCGGCGCGCGAGCTCCGCGTACCCCTTCACGGCCCCCGGAACCGCCACCGCCAGGCCGCCGTCGAGGGAGCGCGACGGCGTCGCCGGGGCGCCGCCCCGCGCCGCGAACAGGTCCGGGGTCGCCGCGCCGGGCGCGACCTCGCGGAAGTCGAGGGCGTGGACCTTCTTCTCGCGCGCGTCGTAGACGAGGGCGAAGCCGCCGCCGCCGATTCCAGAGGACTGCGGCTCGACCACCGCGAGCGCGAGGGCGGCCGCGACCGCCGCGTCGGCGGCGTTGCCGCCCCGGCGCAGGACGTCCGCGGCGACCTCGCTCGCGAGCGGGTGAGCGGTCGCGACCGCCCCCCGGCTGGAGACGGCGGTCGCGGACAGGACGATCGCGAGCAGGACGGGCATCCACCACCTGTACCACCGCGCGGCGGCCTTTCCGGGCCCCGCCCCCGCTCCTCGGGCTTGATCACCACGCGGGGGCGAGCCTAGCCTGCCGCGACATGACCCGCTCTCCCACCCCCCTCGCCGCGATCGTGCTCGCCGCCGGCAAGGGCACCCGGATGAAGTCGCAGAAGGCGAAGGTCCTCCACGAGGTCGGCGGCCGCCCGCTGGCCTGGTTCCCGCTGCTGCGCGCGCTCGAGCTCGGGGCGAACCCGGTCGTCGCGGTGGTGGGCCACCAGGCGGAGGCGGTCGAGGCGGCCCTCGCGGCCGCGCTCCCGGGCGCGCCGCTGCGCTTCGCCGTGCAGCGCGAGCAGCTCGGCACCGCGCACGCCGTCCTCGCCGCCCGCGACGCGCTCGGCGCGTACGACGGCCCGATCGTGATCCTCTCCGGCGACACGCCCCTCCTCACGGCGGAGACGCTCGCGCACGTGGTCGGCGCGCGGGCGGGCGCGACCCTCGCGCTCGCGACGATGAAGCTCGCGAACCCGCACGGCTACGGGCGCATCGTCCGCGACCCCGCGGGCAACCCGGCGCGCGTGGTCGAGGAGAAGGACGCGAACGAGGCCGAGCGCGCCATCGACGAGGTGAACGCCGGGCTCTACTGCGCCGAGGCGGCGTTCCTGTGGGCCGCGCTCTCGAAGGTGGGCAGCGCCAACGCCCAGGCCGAGTTCTACCTCACCGACCTCGTCGCGATGGCGGCGCGCGCGGGCGGCGCGGTCGCGGTGCCGGTCCCGCCCGAGGAGGCGTCGGGCGTGAACGACCGCGAGGAGCTCGCCCGGGCCGGGCGGGTGCTCCTGCGCCGGCGGGCGTCGGCGCTCATGCGCGGCGGCGTGACGATCGAGGATCCGGAGCGGTTCGACTGCGACGAGGGCGTCGAGATCGGCGCGGACACCGTCATCGAGCCGAACGTCCGGCTGAAGGGGCGCACCCGCGTCGGCGCGGGCTGCCGGCTCGGCGCGGGCGCGATCCTCACCGACGCGACCCTCGGCGACGGCGTCACGGTGAAGCCGTACACGGTCGTCGACGAGTCCACCGTGGCCGCGCGCGCGATCCTGGGGCCGTTCTCCCGGCTCCGCCCCGGCAGCGAGATCGGCGAGGAGGCGCACGTCGGGAACTTCGTCGAGACGAAGAAGGCGCGCCTCGGCAAGGGGGCGAAGGCGAACCACCTCACCTACCTCGGCGACGCCACGGTGGGCGCGGGCGCGAACGTCGGCGCCGGCACGATCACCTGCAACTACGACGGCGAGAAGAAGCACCCCACCGTCATCGGCGAGGGGGCCTTCATCGGCTCGGACTCGATCCTGGTCGCGCCCATCGAGATCGGCGCCGGGGCGTACGTCGCGGCGGGCTCCACCCTCACCGACAGCGTGCCTCCCGGTGCACTGGCGCTCGGGCGCGCCAAGCAAGTGACGAAGGAGGGGTGGGTGGCCAGGCGGCAGGCGGAGAAGCAGAACAAAGGGGCGGCCGAGGCCGCGCCGCCGCCGGCTCCGGGCGAGGGCCCGCGCGGCGGACGAGCGAGCTAGCGGGCGAACCGCTTCCCCGTGGTAGAAGGCAGGCCCTCATGTGCGGAATCGTTGGCTACGTCGGTCCCCGGCAGTGCGTCGACCTCATCGTCGGCGGCCTCAGGAAGCTCGAGTACCGCGGCTATGACTCCGCGGGCGTCGCGGTGGTCGGGCCGTCCGGCCTCGCGGTGAAGCGGGCGAAGGGCAAGCTCCAGAACCTCGTGACGATCCTGCGCGACGGGCCCCTGCCCGGCTGCACGGGCATCGGCCACACGCGCTGGGCGACGCACGGCCGGCCGTCGGACGAGAACGCCCACCCGCACGCGTACGGCGGGGTGGCGGTGGTCCACAACGGCATCATCGAGAACCACCTCGACCTCAAGGCGGCGCTCACGGGGCGCGGCCACAAGTTCGCCTCCGAGACCGACACCGAGATCTTCGCGCACCTCATCGCCGACGCGCTGCGGGACGGCGCCCGGGACCTGCAGGCCGCCGTCCGCGCGGCCCTCGCGCAGGTCCAGGGCACCTACGCCATCGCGGTCGTCTCGGAGAAGCGGCCGGGCGAGATCGTCGCCGCGAAGAACGCCTCGCCGCTCGTGGTCGGCTACGGCGAGGGCGAGAGCTTCCTCGCCTCGGACGTGCCGGCCATCCTCGAGCACACCCGCGAGGTGAGCTACCTCGAGGAGGGCGAGCTCGCGGTCCTGACCGCCGGGGGGATCACGCTCTTCGGGCGCGACGGCGAGCCGGTCGAGCGCAAGCCGCGGCGGATCGAGTGGAGCGCGGTGGCCGCCGAGAAGGACGGCCACAAGCACTTCATGCACAAGGAGATCTTCGAGCAGCCCCGGGCCGTCGCGGACACGATCCGCGGGCGCGCGTCGCTCGAGCAGGGCGACGTCACGCTCGACGGGGTCGAGCTGCCCGAGGGCTACGTCAAGCAGCTCGAGCGGATCGTCATCGTCGCCTGCGGCACCTCCTGGCACGCCGGGCTCTCCGGGCGCCAGATGATCGAGGCGCTCGCGCGCATCCCGGTGGAGGTGGAGCTCGCGAGCGAGTTCCGCAACCGGGATCCGCTGGTCTCGGAGCGCGTGCTCTGCCTCGCCATCTCGCAGTCGGGCGAGACGGCCGACACGCTCGCGGCGGTGAAGGTCGCGCGGGCGCGCGGCGCCAAGGCCTACGCGATCTGCAACGTCGTGGGCTCGGCGATCGCGCGCGAGTGCGACGGCGGGACGCTCTTCACCCGCGCAGGCCCGGAGATCGGCGTCGCCTCGACGAAGGCGTTCACGACCCAGCTCGCGGGCCTCTATCTCCTCGCGGTGAAGCTCGGCCGCCTGCGCGGCACGCTCTCCGCCGACGCCGCGCGCGAGCACCTCGAGGCGCTTCGCCACGTCCCCTCCTGGATGGAGCAGATGATCCGCCAGGAGGCGGCGCTCATGCCGATCGCGAAGCGCTGCGCCGCCGCGCGCGACGTCCTGTTCCTCGGGCGCGGGAGCCAGTACCCCGTCGCGCTCGAGGGGGCGCTCAAGCTCAAGGAGATCTCGTACATCCACGCCGAGGGCTACGCCGCGGGCGAGATGAAGCACGGGCCCATCGCCCTCATCGACGAGGAGCTGCCGGTCGTCGTCCTCGCCACGCAGGAGCGCGCGTACGAGAAGACGCTCGGCAACATGGAGGAGGTCCGCGCCCGCGGAGGCCACGTGTTCGCGGTGGTGTCCGAGGGCGACACGCACGCGGCGAGCCTCGCCGAGGTGGCGCTCACGGTCCCGCCCGCCCCGCCGCTCCTCGCCCCGCTCGTCTCCATCATCCCGCTCCAGTTCCTCGCCTACCACGTCGCCGATCTGAAGGGCACGGACGTGGATCAGCCCAGGAACCTGGCCAAGAGCGTGACGGTCGAGTAGCAGCGCGACCCCTCTCCCTTCTCGCCATCCGCCCCCCGGTCCGCTACACCTCGTCCCGTGGAGGGCAAGAGTCACCGCCTCTTCGTCGCGCTCGAGCCGACGGACCTCGTCCGTCGCCGCATCGCCGCGACGGCCGCGCACCTGCGCCGCTCGGCGGGCCGCGCGGCCGACGACGTCCGCTGGGTCGTCCCCGAGAACGTCCACCTCACCTTGCAGTTCCTGGGCGCCGTCCCGGAGCCGCGCGTGGAGGCCGTCGCGGACGCCGTGCGCGCGGCGGCCGCCGGGTCGCACCCGCTCGCGCTGGAGGTGCACGGCGCCGGCGGCTTCCCGAACGCGCGGCGGCCGCGGGTCGTGTGGGCGGGCATCCAGGGCGACGTCGCCGCGCTGGGGGCGCTCGTGCAGGACCTCGGGCGACGGCTCGCGCCGCTCGGCTTCGCGCCGGAGGCGCGCCCGTTCTCCCCGCACCTGACGCTCGGCCGGGCGCGCGACGTCCGCGGCGCGCCCGGGCTCGGTGGGGCGCTCGCGGAGGCGGCGCAGGGCGACGGCGTCGCGTGGCGCGCCGGCGAGCTCGTGCTCTTCGAGTCGCACCTGTCGCCGAAGGGACCGCGCTACGAGGCCATCGTGCGCGCCCCGCTCGGACGCTCGAGCGAGGGACGCTGATCGAAGTGATCGCCCGGCTCAGCGCCCGGGCGCCGGGGCGGGCGCAGG
>NZ_JALCZC010000014.1:0-72448 GCF_022690805.1 Anaeromyxobacter sp. SG66 | reverse complement strand
CGACCGGGGGGTCCCCGCGCGGCCCGCGGCGCGCGCCCGGCCCGGAGCGCCCTCGAGGGCCGCCAGGCGCTGCTCCAGGCGCCGGAGCCGCTCCTCCGTCTCCGCGTGCCTCGCCTCGAGCTCCGCCAGCCGATCCGTCACGGGCGCCTCCCCGGTAGAGCGAGGACGCCGGACCCGCCCCGGCGGCCCTCGCGCGCGTCACGCCGTGCGGCGCGCGGGCTCCGCCGCGGGCTCGCGGCTCGGCTCCGCCGGCGGGGCCGCGCGCTCGATGGGCAGCACGCGATCGAACACCCACAGGAGCACGAACGGCAGGACGAACAGCGCGATCGCGACGATGACCCCCTCCCGGCCGAAGAGCGACGGCTGGTACCCGGAGCGCAGGCCGCGGAACGACTTCGAGAGCAGCTGCCCGCCGATGACGACGTTCCAGCGCATCGAGAACACCTGCACGAGGAGGAGCAGCGAGGCGACCCAGGCGAGCGTGTTCCGCACCCGGTCGTGCAGGTAGGCGTTCATCGTCACCACGATCGCGAGGAGGATGAACGGGACGAGGCTCCCGCCGATCATCTGCACGGAGATGAAGGAGAACTCGAGCCGCGTGGTGAGAAGCTGGGAGATGATGTGCCAGGCGTCGGAGTTCTCGTACGCGAGCAGCACGATCTCGAGCAGCTCGAGGGTGACGGTGAGGATGAGGAAGAACCAGAGCCAGCGCGCCATCGCCTGCACCGTCTCCCGCTCGATCGGGCGCCGCCCGAGCTTCGCGGTCACCTGGTAGAGGAGCACGAGCAGCGCGATGCCGGACACCGCCGCCGAGAGCAGGAAGATGACCGGCATGAGCGGCGTCGACCACCAGGGGTTCGCCTTGATCCCGCCGAAGATGAAGCCGACGTAGCCGTGCAGCATGCACGCCGCGGGCAGGCCGAACGCGGAGAGGAGCTTCACCGCGCGGTGATCGACCTCGAGCGCCTCGGGCGAGGTGTCGTAGGTGCCGAGCGCGAGGGCGGCGTAGAACGCGCGCTTCACGCCGCGGCTCCGGCGCGCGGTCTCGATGATCTCGCGCCGGTACACGAACCAGACCTCGAGCAGCAGGATGACGAAGTACCCTGAGTAGAGCAGGCCGAAGCCCGCCATCGCCGAGGAGAAGTGCGGCGTCACGACGACGTTGAAGGCGCGCTCGGCGTGACCGAGGTGGAGGTTCAGGGGGAACGTCGCGATGGCCATGAAGCAGAAGGAGGTCGCGAGCGCGAGCCGCGCCACCGGCTCGAACTCCTTCTTGCCGAAGAGGTGGTAGAGCGCGGTGACGATGAACGCTCCCGCCACGAAGCCCGTGATGTACGGGTACATCACGATCATCAGGCTCCAGTGGACGTGCACGTCGTTCGGAAACGCGTAGCCGCTGATCTCCGGCATCACCGCACCTCCTTGTCGAGGCCGAGGTAGAAGCACTGCGGCTCCGTGAGCAGGTGCGGCTGCAGCACGCTCACGCGCCCGTGCGCGATGGCGAGCCGGACGGGATCGTCCTCGCGGCGCATGTCCCCGAACTGGCGCGTGGCGGTCGGGCAGACCTCGACGCAGGCGGGCTTCAGGCCCTTCGTGACGCGGTGGTAGCACCAGGTGCACTTCTCGGCGGTGTGCGTCGTCGGCGACAGGAACCGGCTGCCGTAGGGGCACGCCTGGACGCAGTAGCCGCAGCCGATGCAGCGCTCGGCGTCCACCAGCACGAGGCCGTCCTGCGTGCGGTACGAGGCGCCGACCGGGCAGACCTGGACGCAGGGCGTCTCCTTGCAGTGGTTGCACATCTTCGGGACGAAGAAGGACTTGGTCGGCGTGAACGGCGTCTGGATCGGGGGGAACCCGTCGAGCCCGCCCTTCGGCGAGTCCACGTGCGAGGCCTCCGGCGAGACGACGTAGCGCTCCACCCACGTCCGGAAGAAGCCGTCGGGGACGCCGTTCTCGGCCTTGCACGCGCGGACGCAGGAGCCGCAGCCGATGCACTTCTCGGTGTCGATGAGGTAGGCGTAGCGGTGCTGCGTCCAGTCGTAGCCCTCCGCCACGTGGTCCTCTCCGAGCGCGGGGGCGCCGGAGAGGAACACGAGCACCCCGCCGCCGAGGCGGAGCGCGTTCGCGAGGAACTCCCGGCGGCCGACGGGCTCCGGCGCCGGCGGCGGGGCGGGTGCGCGGGCGTCGCTCTCGGTCTCGTCCATCGTGGCCTCCTGTCAGAGCTTCGGGGAGTGCGGCTCGTGGCAGTCGATGCAGGCGGTCCCCTCGACGCCGCCCTGGTGCTGGGCGAGGACGATCTGGGGGAACGCGGCGGGGCGCCCCTCGATTCGGCGATGGCACCGCGCACAGAGCGTGAACGACCGGTCCACCGGCATCGGCGCGCTCCTGGCGCCGTCCCGGACGTGCCTCGCGAGCGGCGCGTGGCACACCTCGCAGCCGACCTTGCGGTGCGCGCCGGCGGTGACCGCCTTCAGCCGCTCCGCGTGGCACGCGCCGCACGACGCCGAGCCGCCGTGCTGCGGCGGGCGGACGGCGGCCTGCTCCGCGACGTTGTCGAAGCGGTACGGGCCGTAGGCCCCGTACGACTTCGGCACGAGGAAGGTCCGGCCGACCGAGAAGATCACGACGACCACGAGGAGCAGGAACAGGACGCGGAAGACGTGTCGGGCGGATTCCATGGGCGCCTCCTCCTACGGCGGGTCGAGCGGCTCGAGGCCGAAGAGCCAGCGCATCCAGCGGGCGCGGCGCGCGCGCGGCGGCGCGGCGGGGGCGCGAGAGAGCGGCTCCACCGCGAAGAGGAGCCGGAGCCAGCCGCGCCTCGCGGGCCGCGGCACCTCCGGATCCTTGGGGAGCGGCTCCGGCGAGAGGAGCGTGCGCAAGAGGCCGCGCCCCCTGCCCGCCGCGAGCGCCGGGGAGGGCGGCCCGAGGCGCTCGATCGCGAAGATCTTGCGCAACGACGAAAATGTCGCAGCCCATTTTTGCGTCACGACGCAAAGCAACCACAACACCGCACCCCTCCGCAATGTGCCCCGAATTAGCTATCCACAGGCGGTTCGAGGCTTTTCCGGTATTCGCGGAAGAGGCATCCGGCCGAATTCACTGCGCTCTCCAGGGCTCGGGGTGCGCGTTTGAGCGCAGGTCTCAATTGATAGCGATCAATGTCACACGCATTCGAGGCATGGACAGGATTGCGCAGCAGGCGCCCACTCGCACCGACGGCGAAGTCCCCGGCCGCCGCAGGAAGAACGGAGGTCACCATGCCCTTCGCATCCGTCGTGCGGAACGCCTGGCGCGAGCACGGGACCGACTACGCGCTGGTCGGCGCCGCGCTCATCGCGCTCCTCGGGAGCGCGATGCTGTTCCTGAGCTTCTGATCGGACGGAGGACGCGCCTCTTGGGCGCGCTCGCTTCGCCCGCGGGTGGACCGCGGGCGTCGCGGCCGCGCAGCGCGATCACCTCGCTCGCGAGGTCATGACGCCGTTCCGCGCGAACGGAGCGCGCTCGGGCCTCGCAAGAGCCGCGCCGGGAAGAGCAGGATCGCCCCGAGGAGCGCGAGCACGCCGTTCACCGCGACGCCGAGGATCCGGAACGGGAGCAGCAGGATCCAGACGAGCGGATAGAGGATCAGCGCCGCGAGCGCGAGCGGCCAGCACACGAGGAGCAGCGCGAGCCAGACGAGGAAGGTGAGCATCGCTTTCTTCCGGTACGCGCGGGCTCAGCCGATATTTCGTCCGGCGGAGCTCGATTCGCTGCGGGGCTCCCGCGCGTCGGGCGCCTGCGCCGGCGCGGCGAGCAGCCGCCGCGCCTCCGACACCCACTCCGGCGCGTCCGGCTCTCCCGCCGCCGCGCGCCGCACCGCGAGCGCGAGCGCCCGCCCGGCGGCGGCGCGGCCCGCTGCGGGATCGCCGTTCGCGGCGAGCGCCTCCGCGAGCGCGAGCAGGTTCGGCGGGAACTCCGGGGCGCGCGAGGCGGCCTTCTTCGCCTCCGCGAGCCCCGCCTCGGGATCCCCGGGCCCGAGCGGCCACCCCGGCGCGCGCAGCAGGAGGAGCGCCAGCACGCGCTCGGGCCCCGCCTCGTCGAGCGCGGGGTCCCGCGCGGCGGCGCGGCGGAGCCGCTCCACCATGAGCTTCAGCCCCTCCGCGGCCGTGCTCCTCCGCTCGCGCGCCTGGATGCCGAGCCCGAGCGCGAGGGCGTACGCGCAGCGCGCCTCCTCCGGCGCGCGCGCCTCGCAGAGCTGGCCGAGCTCGACCGCGGAGGTCGCGAGCCGCGCGCGCTCTGCGGCGGAGCGCTCGTGCTCGGCGAGCCAGATCACGGCGCGCGCCGCGCCGTAGGGTCCCTCCACGGCGCCGGGGTCCGCCTGCGCCGCCTCGCGGTACAGCGCCTCCGCGCGGCGCACCGCGGCCGGATCGGGCCTGTGCGCGAAGGCCGCGTCCGCGTCGGCGAGGAGCCTCGCCGCGTCCGCCGCCCCTGCCCCGCGAGTGGCCGGCGGGAGGACGGCGGGCTTCCGGAGCGCCGGCGCGCAGGCGGCGAGCGCGAGGCCGAGCACGAGGACGAGCGGGAGCGAGACGCCGCGCATCCCCGCACGGTATGCGCGCGTCGGGCGTCCCGGAACGTCATGAGCGAGGCGAGCCCACCGGGGTCGCGACACTTAGGGTGTCCGCCCGCGCGCGGCCCGTCGCCGCAGCCGCGCGCCCCCACCGCGACGGGAGCCGCGGCGCGGGCGCGCGCGGTGCTACTCTCCCGCGGATGCCCCGCTCGCGGATCGAGCGCGTCTTCGGCGCGATCGTGGCGCTCCGCGTCCCCATCCTCGTGCTCTACGCGCTCGCGGTGCCGGTGGCCGCGTGGCTCGCCGCGGGGATCCCGTCGGAGGGGGCCATCGACCGGCTCGTGGTCCCCTCGGACCCGGACTTCGTCGCGACCCGCGAGTTCCAGCGCATCTTCCCCGAGCGCCCGACCGTCATGCTGCTCCTCGAGGCGGACGAGCCCTTTCGCCCGCGCGCGCTCGCGCAGGTCGCCGCCGTGGAGGACGCCCTGCGGGCGCTGCCGGGCACGACGCCCGTCTCGATCCTCGACGCGTACGCGCGCGCGCGCCCGGGAACGTCGCCGACCGCCGACCCCGCCGCGGCCGAGGCGCTCCGCCGGTTCGCGAGCGGGACCGGCTTCTTCGCACGGCAGGGGCTCGTCGGCGACCGCTTCCTGGGGGTCGCGGTGACGTTCGACGCGGCGACGTCCGCCGCGCGCGACGCCGCGCTCGCCCGGATCGACGCGGCGGTGGAGCGGTCGCGCGGCGACGCCATCACGGGCGTGCGACGGGTGGGCGGGCCCTACGTCGACGCCTGGATCGAGCGCGAGTCGCGCGAGGCGTCGCGGCGCAACTTCCCGGTGTTCGGGCTCCTCGTGGTCGCCGTCGCGCTGTTCCTCTACCGCTCGGTGCGCGCGCTCGTGGCGCTCCTGCTGACGCTCGGCGCGGCGGTGGCCCTCGCGACCGCCGCGGGGCGGCTCCTCGGGTTCCCCTTCACGATCGTCTCGACCCTCGTGCCGCTCACGGTCCTCGTGACGACGCTCGCCTCGCTCGTGTACCTTCACTCGCGGTTCGTGGACGCCCCCGAGGGCGTGGACCCCGCCCGTCACCAGCTCGCCGCGCTCGCGAACAAGCTCCTGCCGGTGACCGCGTCCAGCGCCGCCGCCGTGCTCGGCTTCGCGGCGCTCGCCGTCTCCCGCATCCGCCCGGTGCGCGAGATGGGGATCTGGACCGCCACCGGGCTCGCGATCGCCTGGGTCGTGGTCTTCACGCTCTTCCCCGCCCTCCAGCGCGCGCTCCGGACGCCCACGCGGCGGACCGTGGAGATCCGCGCCCACCTGTACGACCGGCTCGCGGCGGCCCTGCCGCGGTTCACCTGGCGCTGGCGCTGGCCGCTCGTCGCCGGGGCGCTGGGCCTCGCCGCCGCCGGGCTGGTGGCGCTCCTCGGCGTGCCCGGGCGCCTCGCGCCCATGGGCGTCGGGCTCGACGTGCTCGAGTACGTGGACCCCGCCTCGCCCGTGCACCGGGACCTGGTGTTCTTCCGCCGGAACGTCGGAGGGCTGAACGTCGCGCGCCTGTGGGTGCGGACGCCGCCCGGCGCCGTCACCGACCCCGAGGTGCTCCGGCCGCTCGATCGGTTCACCCGGCGCGTGGAGGCGATCCCCGGCGTCACCTCGGTCGTCGGACCGACCTCGATCCTGCGGCTGCGTCGCTACGCCGCCGGCCAGGGCGAGTCGCTCCCGGAGGAACCGGCCGCGTTCGCCGCGGCGGTCGCGGACCTCGAGCAGCTCCTCCTCGCCGGGCCCGAGCTCCGCGGCTTCGTCGACGTCGGGACGCTCGCCAGCGCGCAGCTCACCGTCGTGTTCGAGCGCGGCGACGGGCCCGGCGTGGCGGCGCTCACCGCCGCGGCGCGCGATGCGTGGGAACGGACCGTCGCGGAGGCGCCCGCGCTGCGCGGCGCCGAGCTCCGGGTCGTCGGGGAGTCGATCCTCGCCGGGAAGGTCGGGGCGAGCCTCGTGCCGACGCTCGGCGAGAGCTTCGCCATCACCGCCGCGCTCATCTTCGCGGCCTTCCTCGCGGTGTTCCGGTCGGCGTCGGCGCGGCTCATGGCCATGATCCCATCGGTGTGCGCGAGCCCCGTCACGTTCCTCGCGATGCGCCTCGCGGGCGCGTCCCTCAACGTGGCGACGATCCTCGTCGCCACCACCGTGCTCGGGACCACCGAGAACGACCAGATCCACTTCTTCCACCACCTGCACGAGGGCGAGGGGGCCGGGGGGCTCGACGGCGCGCTCCGCCACACGCTCCGCGTGGCCGGCCGCGCCATCGTGTTCGCGACCCTCATCGACGCCGCGGGCTTCCTCGCGCTCGCCCTCTCGCGGTTCCCGCCCCTCCGCCAGTTCGGGATGGTCACCGCGGGCGCGTTCCTCCTCGCCATGCTCGCCGACTTCACCGCGCTGCCGGCGGCGCTCTGGATCGTGCGGCGCGAGGCGCCGGAGAAGCCCCCAGCCTGAGCCCGCAACGGCCCGGGATCCCTCCCCGACCTCCCACCGCTCGCCGGGCCCCACCGCTCGGTGGTTGTGAAACGCGACTGGGCCGGATATGGTGGCTCCGTGATCCTTCGGTTCGTGAGCGCGTATCGATTTAGCAGCCCCCCGCCCCGGCCTGGGCGCTGGGTGGGCTCCTACGCGTAGCGAAGGACCACCCCGCACCATCGAGATCGCTCGGGCCTGGACGGGGGGGACGCTTCGCTCCTGCTCCCGCCTCACTCCGTCCGCCGCTCCGGACGGCCGCCACCTTCGCCCGAGGGCTCAGCCGTGAACGACGAAAAGAAACGTGGAATCTCGCTGCCGGACTGCATGACGCTGCGCGACGTGCGCGCGTCCATCGACGACGTGGACCGCCGCATCGTCGCCCTGCTCGCCGAGCGCCGCGGCTACGCGCTCCAGGCGGCCCGCTTCAAGAGCGCCGCAGACGGCGTGAAGGACCCCGCCCGCGAGGAGCAGGTCGTGCGGAACGTGCGGGCGCTCGCCGGCGAGGAAGGCATCGAGCCCGAGCTCGTCGAGACGCTGTACCGCGACATGATCGCCGGCTTCGTCCGCGTGGAGCTCACGTCGGCGGGGCACCGCGGTCCTCCCGCCCTGGAGAACCTGAACGTCGCCGCGTTCGACGCGATGCTGCCGCCCGAGGAGGTGAAGCTGCGGATCCCGGCCTCGGAGCGCGCCGCGCGGACGGTGGCCGAGGGGCGCCGGACGATGGAGGCGATCCTCGACCGCCGCGACCCGCGGCTCGCGGTCGTCGTGGGCCCGTGCTCGATCCACGACACCGACGCCGGGCTCGACTACGCGCGGCGCCTGCGCGAGCTCGCGGACGAGGTCTCCGACACGCTGTACCTCGTCATGCGCGTGTACTTCGAGAAGCCCCGCACCTCCGTCGGATGGGAGGGGCTCACGAACGATCCGCGGATGAACGACTCCTTCCAGGTGAAGGAGGGCATGGAGCTGGCTCGCCGCTTCCTCCTGGAGGTGGCCGAGCTCGGGCTCCCCACCGGGACCGAGGCGCTCGATCCCATCGCGCCCCACTACCGCGGCGACCTCATCACCTGGACGGCGATCGGGGCGCGGACCTCCGAATCGCAGACGCACCGGAACCTCGCCTCCGGGCTCTCGACCCCCATCGGCTTCAAGAACGGCACCGACGGCGAGGTCGACGGCGCGGTGAACGCGATCCTCTCCGCCGCGCGGCCGCACGCTTTCCTGGGCATCAACGACCAGGGGCGCTCGTCGGTCATCCGCACCCGCGGCAACCGGTACGGCCACCTCGTCCTGCGCGGCGGCGGCGGCCGGCCGAACTTCGACAGCGTCTCGGTCGCCATCGCCGAGCAGGCGCTCGCGAAGGCCGGGCTCCCGCAGACGATCGTCATCGACTGCTCGCACGCGAACTCCTGGAAGAAGCCGGAGCTCCAGCCGCTCGTGATGCGCGACGTGGCGAGCCAGATCCGCCAGGGGAACCGCTCCATCGTGGGCGTCATGATGGAGAGCTTCCTCGAGACGGGGAGCCAGCCGATGTCGGCGGAGCTCTCGCAGCTCAGGTACGGGTGCTCGGTGACGGACCCCTGCCTCGGCTGGGACCAGACGGTCGAGGCGCTGCGCGAGGCCCGCGCGCTCCTGCGCGAGGCGGTGGACGAGCGCCGCCAGGCGGGCGCGCCCGCCCCCGCGCAGCGCGCCACGGCGAGCTGAACGACCGATCCGGATCCGCAGAACGACGGCGCGATGCGCGACGCCGAAGGTGCTCGCGCATCGCGAGCCGTCGTTCATCGGCCCCGCGCGGCTCCGGCCGCCGCCGGGGCGGGCCCGCGATTCAGGTGTGCCCGGCGCATCACTTGCGGTGCGCCAGGCCGCTCACGTACCGCTGGTACTCCCCGCCGGGCGGGGCGACGAAGAACGTGACCTCCACGACGTCCCCGGCCTTCTGCTCGTAGACGAGCTTGAACCGCGGGCCGGGGGCCGCCGGGGCGGCGGACTCGAAGATGGCGCGGCCCGGCTCGGATCGCACGCCGTACTCGATCACGTGCCCCTCGTCGTCCCAGTAGGTGGCGCGGAGCCCCGCCGCGCCGGGGGAGAGGACCATCAGATCCTCGTGCTTCGCCCCCTGCTTCTGTCCGGGCTTCGGGGCGAACTTGGCGCGCGCGTGGCGGACGGCGACGTGCCCGTCGAGGCCGAGCGAGAACGAGAAGCTCCCGGCCGTCTGCTCGCCGGGCTTGCCGCTGCCCTCGCTCGCGAGCCAGTCGCCGAACAGGAAGCGGACGCCGGCGAAGGGATCCCCCGCCGGCGGCGCCGCGAGCGGCATCGCGGGGAGCGAGAGCAGGCACAGCAGGGAGACGGCGAGCTTCATGAGGGTGCCTCTGTCGTGGAGGTTCGAGGATGGCTGTGGCGAGGATTCTACAGCCTCGGCGGAGCGCGCCGGGGCTTCGTCGAATGGACGGCCTCGGACGGCGCGCTCCGGGTAACATCCGGCGCACGTCCACCGCCTTCAGCCCGGAGCCTCGATGGAGCCCACCCAGAGCACCGCCCTCCCCGCCGCGACCGCCGAGCAGGTCGCGAAGGCGGAGTCCATGGCGAAGCTCGTGTACGTCCTGTACCTCGCGTCGCTCGTCGTGGGCGTGACCTCGCTCGTCGGCGTCGTGATCGCGTACGTCTACCAGGGCGATGCGCCCGAGGGGCTGCGGACGCACTTCCGGCTGCAGATCCGGACGTTCTGGATCGGCCTCCTCTACGCGTTCCTGGGCCTGCTCCTCTCGCTCGCCGTGATCGGGGTCGCGCTGCTCGCCTTCGTCGCGATCTGGCTCATCGTACGCTGCGTGAAGGGCCTCCGGTACCTCGATCGGCGCGAGCCGTATCCTTCTCCCGGCACCTGGCTCTGGTAGGCGAGCGCCCGGAAAGCGAGCCGCTCGAGGACCTCGCCGGGCCATTGCCGTTTGATTGCGGTCAATCTCGCGTCGCCGCCGCGGGGGCCCGCGCTCGTCCTCGATCGCTCGAGTCGCCCCGATCGCGGTAGCGACGCGATGCGTCGTCCGCGCGAGGGATGCGGAAAAATCCCGGCGCGACCTCTTGCGCGCGCCGATCGCGATGTGCGAATCGTGTTGGTCCGAAGCCATCGAGTCGTCCGCGAGGCTTACGGATCCCGGATCAATCGTCGTCCATCCTGTCGCGTCCTCGGGAACGGGGCGCGGCCGAGCCGGTGTCGGCTCGTGGATCCCGTACCGCGGAGGCTGCCTTGAACATCCTCGTCCTGAACTGCGGAAGCTCGTCGGCGAAGTTCGCCGTCATCGACTCCGGGTCCGGCGCGGAGCGCATCTCGGGCATCGCCCAGCGCCTCGACTCGGCGCACGCCACGCTCGACTGGAAGCTCGACGGCCACCGCCACAGCCGCGACCTGAACCACGCCGATCACGACCAGGCGCTGCGCGCGGTGGTCGAGCTGCTCCGGGGCATCGGGCTCGCCGAGGGGCTGGCCGGCGTGGGCCACCGCGTCGTGCACGGCGGCGCGCGCTTCTCCGGCTCGATGCCCATCACCGAGGAGGTGGTGGCGAAGATCCGCGAGTGCATCCCGCTCGGCCCCCTGCACAACCCGCCCAACCTGCGCGGCATCGAGATCTCCCAGGAGCTCTTCCCCGAGCTGCCGCAGGTGGCGGTGTTCGACACCGCCTTCCACCAGACGATGCCGCCGCGCGCCTACCTGTACGCGGTGCCGTACGAGTGGTTCGAGCATCACGAGGTCCGGCGCTACGGGTTCCACGGCACGAGCCACCGCTACGTCTCGGAGCAGGCGGCGCAGCTCCTCGAGCTGCCGCCGCACGACCACTGCATCGTGACCGCCCACCTCGGGAACGGCTGCTCGCTGGCGGCGGTCCGCAACGGCCAGAGCGTCGACACGACCATGGGCCTCACGCCGCTCGACGGCGTGGTGATGGGCACGCGCTCCGGGTCCATCGACCCGTCGATCATCGCGCACATGAAGAAGGCCCTGCACCGCGACGCCAGCCACGTGATGGACCAGCTCAACAAGCGCTCCGGCCTCCTCGGCATCTCCGGCCTGTCGAACGACATGCGCACGCTGCAGGACGCGGCGGCGAGCGGGCACGAGCGCGCCGCCCTGGCCATCGAGAAGTTCTGCTACTCGGTGGCCAAGGCCGCCGCCGGGATGGTGGTCTCGCTCGGGCGGCTCGACGCCTTCGTCTTCACGGGCGGCATCGGCGAGAACGCCACCCTCGTGCGCGCGAAGGTCGTCGAGCTCCTCGGCTTCCTCGGCTTCACGCTCGATCCGGAGCTGAACGCGGTCGCCGGCAAGGGCAACCGGGGCGTCATCACGCGGCCGGGCGGGCCGCGGGTCATCGTGGTGCCCACGAACGAGGAGCTCATGATCGCCATGGACACCGCCCAGATCGTCGCCGCCCGGCGCTGCGCCGCCTAGCCCCCGCTGCCTCCCGAAGGTCCGAATGCCCCGCACCCTCCTCGTCGCCCCCGCCGGCCGCCAGGTCGGCGTCACCACCGTCTGCATCGGCCTCGTCCGCGCGCTCGACCGCCTCGGCGTCCGCGTCGCGTTCGCGAAGCCGATCGCCCCGCGCGGCGAGAACCGCGCGGCGGCCCTCGTGCGGCTCGGCGCCCAGCTCGATCCGCCGGAGCCCATCGCCCGCGCGGAGGCGGAGGAGCTGCTCGCGACCGGCGACGACCAGACGCTCATGGAGCGCGTGGTGGCGCTCTGCGCCCGCGCCGCCGAGGGCGCGGACGTGCTCGTCGTCGAGGGGATGGCGCCCGAGCCGGGCATGGTCTACTCGACGCGCGTCAACGCGCTCATGCTGAAGGCGCTCGACGCGGAGCTCGTCGTGGTGGGCTCGCCGCGCGGCGAGACGCCCGCCGAGCTCGCGAACGCGGTGGCGATCGCGGCCCGCGGCCTCGGCGCCGACGTGGACGGGGGCGCAGTCGGCTGCGTCCTGAACCGCGTCACGGGCGCCGGAGCGGCGGGCGCCTCCCCCACGGCGGAGGGGCGCACGCACTGGGTGGACGCCGCCGCCGAGGCGGAGGACGTGCCGGCCGCCGAGCTCGACGCCTACGCGGCCGCGCTCCGCGGCGAGAAGCTCCGGCCCATCGGGATCGTCCCCTCCCGCGGCGACCTCGCCGCGCCCCGCGTGAAGGATCTCGCCGGAGCCCTCGGCGCCAGGGTGCTGCGCGCGGGCGATCACGAGCACCGGCGGATCAGCAGCGTGGCGCTGTGCGCGATGAGCGTGCCCGGCTCCATCAAGGTGTTCCGCCCCGGGACGCTCATCATCACCCCCGGTGACCGGAGCGACATCGTCGTCGCCGCCTCCCTGGCGGTGCTGAACGGCATGCCGCTCGCGGGGCTCCTCCTCACCGGCGGCGTCGTGCCGGAGGAGCACGTCTTCGCCATGTGCGAGCCGGCGCTCGCGACCGGCCTCCCCGTGCTCGCGGTGGAGGACGGCAGCTACGCGGCGGCGAGCGCCGTCGCGGCGATGAACCTGCAGATCCCTCCGGACGACGTGGAGCGGGTGGAGCGGGTCATGAACGCGGTCGCCGACCGCATCGACGGCGAGTGGCTCTCGGGGGTCGTCCGCGCGCAGCGCAAGCGGCGGCTCTCGCCCCCCGCGTTCCGCCACCGCCTCGTCGAGGCGGCGCGCGCGGCGAACAAGCGCATCGTGCTCCCCGAGGGGACCGAGCCGCGCACCATCGCGGCCGCCTCGATCGTGCAGGAGCGCGGGATCGCGCGCTGCGTGCTCCTCGGGGCGCCCGACGAGGTCCGGGACGTCGCCCGGAAGCACGGCGTGACGCTGCCGGCGTCGCTCGAGATCGTCGACCCGGTGAAGATCGCGCCGCGCTACGTGGAGCCGCTCGTCGAGCGCCGCCGGAGCAAGGGCATGACGCCCGAGGTCGCCGCCGGCGAGCTCGGCGACAGCATCATGGTGGGGACGATGATGATGGCGCTCGACGAGGCGGACGGCCTCGTGTCGGGCGCCCTCCACACCACCGCGCACACCATCCGCCCGGCGCTGCAGATCATCCGGACGGTGCCCGGCTGCGAGCTCGTCTCCAGCGTCTTCTTCATGTGCCTGCCCGAGCAGGTGCTCGTGTTCGGCGACTGCGCGGTGAACCCGAACCCCACCGCCGAGCAGCTCGCCGACATCGCCATCCAGAGCGCCGACTCCGCGCGCGCGTTCGGGATCGAGCCGCGCGTGGCGATGCTCTCCTACTCGACCGGGACGAGCGGCGCGGGCGCCGACGTCGAGAAGGTGAAGCGCGCGACCGACCTCGCGCGCGCCCAGCGGCCGGACCTGCCGATCGACGGGCCCCTCCAGTACGACGCCGCCATCGTGCCCGCCGTCGGGCGCCAGAAGGCGCCGAAGTCGGAGGTGGCGGGCCAGGCCACCGTGTTCGTGTTCCCCGACCTCAACACCGGCAACGTCACCTACAAGGCCGTCCAGCGCAGCGCCAACGTGGTGAGCATCGGCCCGATGCTGCAGGGGCTCGCGAAGCCCGTGAACGACCTCAGCCGCGGCTGCCTCGTCGAGGACATCGTCTTCACGATCACTCTCACCGCCATCCAGGCGCAGCAGCGCGCGGCGCGCTGACCCGATCCGACCTGACGTATCGCCGCATCTCCACGAGGGGATGCGTGCGCGCGGGCGAGACGCGGTCGCGTCGATTGCCGGGTCGACGTGGCGCGGAGCTGGGTGCGAAGCGCCGGAACACGCAGGGGCGCAGCTCCGCCGCCTCGCGCCCTCGAGCACCGCGAGATGGCGTCTCGCTCCGCGCCGCGCGCGGCGCGCGACCGCCCGCCTGCCTGAATTTGCCCGCGCGGCCGGAGCGTGGCAAACGGGCGGCATGCGGCAGCGCGTGCTCGTGGTGGACGACGATCAGGATCTCCGGGATGCCCTCGCGCACCGACTCTCGAACGAGGGGTTCTCGGTCGATCTCGCGCGCGACGGCGCGGAGGCGCTCGCGCAGCTCGACACCGGGCTCAGCCCCGTGGCGATCGTGCTCGACCTCGGCATGCCCACCATGAGCGGCTGGCAGTTCCGCGACCTGCAGAAGCGGAACCCCCGGCTCGCGGAGATCCCCGTCGTGGTGATGACCGGCCAGGCGCCGCTCGGGATCGACGTGCAGCACGTGCTCGAGAAGCCGTTCGCGATCGAGCGCCTCGTCGAGACCATCCGTCGCGTCGCCGTCGTGAGCTCGTAGGACCCTTCGCTCCGTCCCGCACCGCTTCGACCGCGCCCGAGCGCGCGGACAGGCCGCGGCGCGTGCGCGCGCCAGGGCGTTCGCTGCCTTGCGGGGCCCCGCGCCCGTCCCCAGGATCCCCTCGCAACGGAAACCACACGACGCTCGCGCGGCGGTCGCCAAGGCCGCGGGCCCCGGCCGCCTCGCCTCGTCGAGAGGAGAGCGGCCATGACGTACCTGTTGCTGGCGGATCGGTGGTGGGCCCTCGCGCTCCGCGGCGTGGCGGCGATCGTGTTCGGCGTCCTGACGTTCGTCGCTCCGCAGGCGAGCCTCTTCGCCCTCGTGGTGCTCTTCGGCGTGTACGCGATCGTGAACGGGGCGATCCTCCTCGCGCTCGCCTTCCGGCGCCCGAGCGGCGAGCCGCGCTGGGGATCGCTCGCCTTCGAGGGGATCCTGAGCATCCTCGCCGGCGCCGTCGCGCTCGGCTGGCCCGGCATCGGCGCCCTAGCGCTCGTCTTCGTCGTGGCGAGCTGGGCCGTGGTGACGGGGCTCGCCCAGATCGTCGCGGCCGTGCGCCTGCGCAAGCGCATCCGCGGAGAGTGGCTGCTCGGCCTCTCCGGCGCGCTGTCCGTGGCCTTCGGCGTCCTGCTCTTCGCCGCTCCTGCGGCCGGCGCGCTCGCGCTCGCGCTCTGGGTGGGCGCGTACGCCGTGCTGTTCGGGGCGCTGCTCCTCGCGCTGGGCCTGCGCCTGCGCGCCTGGGGCCGCTCGCCGGCCCACCGGGTGCCGCCCGGCGGCATCCCGGCGACCACCTGACGCGACCCGCGACTTGGGCTGCGGTCTCGTCGCGGTCGAGCTCCCGGGGGGCGGTCGGGGCGCGGCGGCTCGGGGATGGAGCGCCGCGCCGGCTCACCCCCCGTCGGCGAGCACCCGCACCGGCATCACCATCGCGGAGAGCCCGCGGAACTGGAGCCGGCGCTGGAGCGCGTAGGCGGTCTCGTTGTGGAGCAGCCGCTGGAACCAGCGCTCCTTCTGGAAGACGAGCTTGCCGGCGAAGAACACCGCGCGCGGGAACTCCTGGGCGATGGACGCGCAGAGCCGCTCCCCCACGTCCACCGCCTCGGTCCCGAGGTCCATGCGCCAGTCCGCGGCGAGCTTCAGCCGGTGCGCGAGCTCCACGTACTGCTCGAGGCTCGCCTGGGTGCGCGCCCGCACGCGATCGACCTCCTCGATCCCCTTCATCGCGGCGGAGTCCACCACCCCGACCGAGATGAAGACGAAGTTCTTGAAGAAGTTGGGGAACGTGCGCTGCACGGTGAGGAGCGCGTGCACGCCGAGGCCGCTGTAGCCCCCGACGAGGAGCACCGCGGTGGGCGCGCGCGGGTCCATGGCCGGCCGGGGACCACCCGGCGCCGGCGGCAGGACCTCGAGGATCGCGTCGAGCCGCTTCAGGCTGTCCTGCACGGCCCGGTAGTGCCGCCGGATCACGAAGCAGAGCCCGACGACGAGCCCCGTCACGGCGATGGTGATCCAGCCGCCCTGCTCGCCCTTCTCGTAGATCGTGCCCGCGAGGATCGACGCGCAGAGCGCGAAGGCGACCCCGTGGATGGCGAGCCCGCGCCGGCGGCCGGCCGTCCGGGTGCGACGCCAGTAGCGCAGCATGGCGAACTGGGAGATCGAGAACGTCACGAACACGTTGATCGCGTACATCGTGACGAGCCGGGTGATGTCTCCCCGCGTGTAGTAGAGCGTCGCGAGCGACGCCGCGCCCATGAGCAGCACGCCGTTCTGCGTGGTGAGCCGGTCGGAGAGCTGGGCGAACCGGTGCGGCAGCCATGAGTCGGTGGCCATGTTCGCCATCACGCGCGGACCGTCGATGAAGCCGGCCTGCGCGGCCACCACGAGGAGCGCGGCCTCGGCGAGCAGCGTGACGACCACGAACCCGTGGCCCACGGCGAGACCGCCGGGCCGGAAGCCGCCGGCGAACCGCTCGAGCAGCACGGCGTTCATGGTCTTGCCCGGCTCCGGCGCCGCGCGGAAGAGCAGGTAGCAGACGAGGATCCCGGCGGCCGTCACCGCGAGCGAGACCGCCATGTAGGTCATGGTCCGGCGGGCCGTCGCGACCTTCGGCTCGCGCATGATCTGGATGCCGTTCGAGACGGCCTCGATGCCGGTGTACGTCCCGGCGCCCATCGAGTAGGCGCGGAGGAAGACCGCGAAGAGGCCCACCGCGCCGAGCTCGGCGACGCCGGCGCGCAGGCCATGCGTGACCTCCCCCGCGACGCGGGGCACCTCGGTGACGTGCGAGCCGACGCCGCCGGCGATCAGGATCACGTGGGTGACGAGGAACAGGCCGAAGATCGGCGCGAGGAAGGAGACGGACTCCTTCACGCCGCGGAGGTTGAGGACGACGAGCAGCGCGATGGCGGCGATCTCGGCGGGCAGCTTCCACGGGCTGGAGCCGCCGGAGAGGAAGCTCCAGATCGCGTCCCCGCTCGAGGCGATCGACACGGAGATCGTGAGCACGTAGTCCACGAGCAGCGCCGCCCCGGACACGACCCCCACCCGCGCCCCGAGCAGCTCGGTCGCGACCACGTACCCGCCGCCGCCGAAGGGGAAGCGCTTGATGATCTGCCCGTAGGCGACCGAGATGATGAGGACCGTGAGGCCGGTGGCGAGCGCGAGCGCGACCGCGAGCGACGTGTGGTGGCCGAGCGCCCGGAATGCCTCGTCGGGACCGTAGGCGGACGACGAGAGCCCGTCGGCCCCGAGGCCCACCCACGCGAGGAGCGCGACGAGCGAGATGCCGTGATGCGTGCGCGGGTCCTGGACGTCCCTCGGCGCTCCGAACAGCACGCGTCGAAGGCGGGCGCCGAGGGTCGCCGGGCTCTCCGCCTGGGAAGGTGCCGTCTCGGCCGGCGCCGGTGCGCCGTTCCCTTTGCGTCCTTGGAGGGGCTCTAGCGGGGGGTTTGCCATGTGCACGGAGAGCTTCGCGGCCGGGACCTCGGCCCGGCATCAAGACTGCGCATGCCCGTATCAAGGCGGCGTCAAGGTGCCCGGTGCCGGGCGAGCGCGACCTCCGCCGGCCGCCGTGTTCGTTGACGGGACGCTGACGGCGCGGCGACGAAGCTTGACCCGGCGCTGACCTCCCCGCCCGTACGCTCCAGGGTGAGGAGAGATTATGCCGTCACGACCCGGCCGACTTCGACTCGTCGTCACCTCGCGAGAGGGCACCGCGGCCGCGTCCGTGCCCGCCCGCGGAGATCTGGTGCTCCTGGCCATGCTCCTCGCGGTGAACCTCGTCCCCGTGATCGGGGAGATCGCTCACCTTGGCCGCTGGGGCGGCTCGACGCTCGGCTTCGCGACGGCGTGCGTGCTCGTCACGGGCCGGGAGCTCTGGCTCGAGGTCCGGGCGTTCGCCCGCGCCCGGAGGACCGCGTGACGATCCTCACCTCGATCGCCGGCGCGCTCGCGCTCGGCCTGACCGTGTACCTCGTGTTCGCGCTGCTCTTCCCGGAGAGGCTCTCGTGACCGGGGCGGCGTACGCCGAGATCGCGGTGTTCTTCGGCACGCTCACGGTGCTGGCCGTCCCGCTCGGCGGCTGGATCGGCCGCGCGATGCGCGGCGAGGCCCCGCTCGTGGGACGTCTGCTGGGCCCCGTGGAGCGCGCGGTCTACCGGCTCGCCGGCGTCGATCCCGCGGAGGAGATGAGCTGGCGCCGTTACGCGGCGGCCGTGCTCGCCTTCAACGGTGCCGGGCTCCTGCTGCTCTACGCGCTGCAGCGGCTCCAGCCGGCGCTGCCGCTCGACCCGGGGCGGCTCGCCGCGGTCCCGCGCGACGTCGCCGTGAACACCGCCGTGAGCTTCGTCACCAACACCAACTGGCAGAGCTACGGCGGCGAGGCGACGCTGAGCCCGCTCGTCCAGATGGCAGGGCTCGCGGTCCAGAACTTCCTCTCGGCGGCGACGGGGATCGCGGTGCTCGCCGCGCTCACGCGCGGGCTCGTGCGCCGCTCGACGCAGGGGCTCGGCAGCTTCTGGGTCGACCTGACGCGGAGCACGCTGCACGTCCTGCTCCCCCTGTCGCTCGGCCTCGCCCTGCTGCTCGCCGGGCAGGGGGTGGTCCAGTCCTTCGGTGGCGTGGGGCGATGGCCGCTCCGCGACCCGGTGCCCGACGCGAGCGGTCGGCCGGTCGTCGAGCAGGCCATCCCGATGGGCCCCGTGGCCTCGCAGGTCGCGATCAAGCAGCTCGGCACCAACGGAGGCGGCTACTACGCCGCGAACTCGACGCATCCCTTCGAGAACCCGACGCCGCTCACGAACCTCGCGGAGGCGCTCGCCATCCTCCTCGTGCCGGCGGCGCTGTGCTTCACCTTCGGCGGGTGGGTGGGGGATCGGCGGCACGCGTGGACGCTGTACTCGGCCATGCTCGTCATCCTCGTTCCGCTCACCATGGCGACCGTCGCCGCCGAGCAGGCCGGTAACCCGGCGATCACGGCGGTCGGCGTGGACGAGCAGCCCGGGCCGCTCCAGGCGGGCGGAAACATGGAGGGCAAGGAGGCGCGCCTCGGACCGGTGGACGCCGGGATCTGGGCGGCGGCGACGACGGCCGCGTCGAACGGCTCCGTCGACGCGCAGCACGACAGCCTCACGCCGCTCGGCGGCCTCTGGCCCATGTGGCTCATGCAGCTCGGCGAGGTCGTGTTCGGCGGCGTCGGCTCCGGGCTGTACGGGATGCTCCTGTTCGTCGTCGTGGCGGTGTTCGTCTCCGGCCTGATGGTCGGCCGCACCCCCGAGTACCTCGGCAAGAAGATCGAGGCTCGGGAGATCAAGCTGGCGAGCGTCGCCATCCTCCTGCCGTCGGCGGTCGTCCTCGGCGGTACGGCGCTCGCGTGCCTCGTCCCCTCCGCGGCGGCCGCGGCGGCGAACCCCGGGGCCCACGGGTTCAGCGAGCTCCTCTACGCCTTCTCCTCGGCGGCGAACAACAACGGCTCCGCGTTCGGCGGCTTGACCGCGGACGGACCGTTCTGGACGCGCGCGACGGACGTCGCGATGCTCGTCGGTCGTTACGGGGTGCTCGTCCCCGTCCTCGCCATGGCGGGAGCGCTCGCGCAGAAGCGCACCGTTCCGCCGAGCGCAGGGACGCTCCCGACCCATGGCCCGCTCTTCGCCGGGCTGCTCGTGGGGACCGTCCTCCTCGTGGGCGCCCTCACGTTCCTGCCTGCGCTCGCGCTCGGGCCGATCGTGGAGCACCTGCAGCTCCACTCCTGGTGATCCATGGACGTCGCCGCCCATCCGCCTGCCCGAAGCCGGACGCTGCTTCCACGAACGGTCGTCGGGGCCGCTCTGCTCGACGCGCTGCGGAAGCTCGACCCGCGAACCCTGGTCCGCAACCCCGTGATGTTCACGGTGGAGGTCGGCAGCGCCTTCACGACCGCGCTCTTCCTCCACGCGCTCGTGACCGGGCGGGGCGACGCGCCCGCCGGGTTCATCCTCGCCGTCGCCGCCTGGCTCTGGTTCACCGTGCTGTTCTCGAACTTCGCCGAGGCGATCGCCGAGGGGCGCGGGAAGGCGCAGGCCGACACGCTGCGCCGCGCCCGCCGCGAGGTGGTGGCGACGCGGCTCGCGACCCCGTCCCGCGCCTCGCCGCGCGAGGACGTCCCCGCCGCTCGCCTCCGCCCGGGGGACGTCGTCTGGGTGGAGGCTGGCCAGATCGTGCCCGGCGACGGCGAGGTGATCGAGGGGATCGCGTCGGTGGACGAGAGCGCCATCACCGGCGAGAGCGCCCCCGTCATCCGCGAGAGCGGCGGAGATCGGAGCGCGGTCACGGGCGGGACGCGCCTCCTCTCCGACTGGCTCGTGGTCCGCATCACCGCCGAGCCTGGCGGGTCGTTCCTCGACCGGATGATCGGGCTCGTGGAGGGCGCGAAGCGCCAGAAGACCCCCAACGAGATCGCGCTCGACATCCTGCTCGCCGCGCTCACGCTGGTCTTCCTCCTCGCGACCGCCACGCTCCTGCCGTTCTCGGTCCACGCGGTCCGGACGGCCGGCGCCGGGGCGCCGGTGGGGCTGACGGTGCTCGTCGCGCTCCTCGTGTGCCTCATCCCAACGACCATCGGCGGGCTCCTCTCCGCGATCGGGATCGCCGGGATGGACCGGATGATCCGCGCGAACGTGATCGCCACCTCCGGCCGCGCCGTCGAGGCCGCCGGCGACGTGGACGTGCTCCTCCTCGACAAGACGGGGACGATCACCCTCGGGAACCGCCAGGCCACTGCGTTCCTGCCGGGCGACGGCGTCGCGGAGCGAGCGCTCGCCGACGCGGCGCAGCTCGCGTCCCTCGCGGACGAGACGCCGGAGGGGCGCAGCATCGTGGTGCTCGCGAAGGAGCGGCACGGGCTCCGCGGGCGGACGCTCGAGCCCGGCGCGCTGTTCGTCCCCTTCGCCGCCCAGACGCGGATGAGCGGCGTCGACGTCGGCGCCCGCCGCGTGCGGAAGGGGGCGCTGGACGCCGTCGCCCGGTTCGTCGAGGCGGAGGGTGGACGCCTCCCGGACACCGTGCGCACGATCGCCGAGGACGTCGCGCGCCGCGGGGCGACGCCGCTCGTGGTCGCCGACGGGAGCAGGGCGCTCGGCGTGATCGAGCTGAAGGACGTCGTGAAGGGCGGCATCGCGGAGAAGTTCGCCGAGCTGCGGCGAATGGGGATCCGCACCGTCATGATCACCGGCGACAACGCCCTCACCGCGGCCTCCATCGCCGCGGAGGCAGGCGTCGACGACTTCCTGGCCGAGGCCACGCCGGAGATGAAGCTCGCGCACATCCGCGGCTGGCAGGCGAAGGGCCACCTCGTGGCCATGACCGGCGACGGCACGAACGACGCGCCTGCCCTCGCCCAGGCCGACGTCGCCGTCGCCATGCACACGGGCACGCAGGCGGCGAAGGAGGCCGGCAACATGGTCGACCTCGACTCGAACCCGACGAAGCTCATCCAGATCGTCGAGATCGGAAAGCAGCTCCTCATGACGCGCGGGGCGCTCACGACCTTCAGCATCGCGAACGACGTGGCCAAGTACTTCGCCATCATCCCCGCGGCGTTCGCCACGACCTACCCGCCCCTCCGCGCGCTCGACGTCATGCGGCTCCACTCGCCCGCGAGCGCGATCCTGTCGGCCGTCATCTTCAACGCGCTCGTGATCGTCGCGCTCATCCCGCTCGCGCTCCGCGGCATCGCCTACCGTCCCGCGCCGGCGAGCGCGATCCTCGCGCGGCACCTGCTGCTCTACGGGCTGGGGGGGCTCGTCCTGCCCTTCGCGGGCATCAAGCTCATCGACCTCGCGCTCGCTGCGCTCCACCTGGCCTAGAGGTGCCCGTGATCCGCGCCGTCTCCGTGCTGCTCGCCGCCTTCACCCTCCTCCTCGGCGGCGTCTACCCGGCCGTGGTGACCGGCCTGTCGCGCGTGCTGTTCCCCGCGCAGGCGACCGGCAGCGTCGTGAGCGCCGGCGCTCGCCCCGCCGGCTCGGCGCTCGTCGGGCAGCCCTTCACCTCGCCGCGGTACTTCTGGAGCCGGCCCTCCGCGACGACCCGCGTGCCCTACGACGGCCTCGCGTCCGCGGGATCGAACCTGGGCCCGACGAGCCCCGCGCTCGTCGCGGCCGTTCGCCGCCGCGTCGAGGCGCTCCGGACGGCCGACCCCGGGAACGTCGCGCCCGTGCCGGTGGATCTCGTGACCGCCTCCGGCAGCGGGCTCGACCCGCACGTGTCGCCCGCCGCGGCGCTCTATCAAGTGCGGCGCATCGCGCGCGCGCGCGGCCTTCCGCCGGACCGGGTGCGCGCGCTCGTCGAGGCGCACGTCGAGCGGCCGCTCCTCGGGCTCTTCGGGGCTCCCCGGGTGAACGTCCTCGCGCTCAACCTGGCGCTTGACGGGCTCGGCCAGTGATGGCTTGGGTTCGGAGGTGACTGGAGCGCGGCCATGACACGGCAGCCGGGGCGCCCGGATCCGGACGCGCTCCTCGCGCGCGTCACGGCCGAGGCGCGGCGCGAGGCGCGCACGCGGTTCAAGATCTTCTTCGGCTTCGCGCCCGGCGTGGGCAAGACGTATCGCATGCTGCAGGTCGCGCGGGACCTCGAGGCCGAGGGGGTCGACGTGGTGATCGGCGCGATCGAGACCCACGGCCGCTACGACACGGCCGGCCTCATGCTCGGGCTCGAGATGCTGCCGCGGCGTGCGCTGCCGTATCGCGGCCGGGTGCTCGAGGAGTTCGACCTCGACGCCGCGCTCGCACGCCGCCCCCGCATCCTCCTCCTCGACGAGCTCGCGCACACGAACGCCCCCGGCTCGCGCCACGCGAAGCGCTGGCAGGACGTGGTCGAGCTGCTCGACGCGGGCGTCGAGGTGTACACGACCCTCAACGTCCAGCACGTCGAGAGCCTGAACGACGTGGTGGAGCAGATCACGCACGTCCCCGTGCGCGAGACGGTGCCCGACTCCATCCTGGAGCGCGCGGACGAGGTGGAGATCGTGGACGTCGCGCCGGAGGAGCTCCTCCAGCGCCTCCGGGAAGGCAAGGTGTACCTGCCCGAGCAGGCGGAGCGCGCCCGGGAGCACTTCTTCCAGCGCGGGAACCTGCTCGCGCTCCGCGAGCTCGCCCTGCGCCGCATGGCGGAGCGCGTGGACTCCGACGTCCTCGAGTATCGCGCGGAGCACGGGGTGGACGTGCCCTGGCCCACCGCGGAGCGCGTCCTCGTGTGCGTCGGCCCCGCGCCCGACTCGGCCCGGCTCGTCCGCGCCGCGCGCCGGATCGCGGCGGGCCTGCGAGCTCCCTGGGTCGCCGCGTCGGTGCAGGCCTCGGGGAGGCCGCCGCTCGGCGACGAGGATCGCGAACGCCTCGAGGCCCACCTGCGCCTCGCCGAGTCGCTCGGCGCGGAGGTCGCGCGGCTCACGGGGGTGGGCGTCCCGGACGCGATCCTGGAGTTCGCCCGGCGGCGCAACGTCACGCGCATCGTGCTCGGCAAGCCGCGCCACCCGCGCTGGCGCGACCGGCTTCGCGGCTCCCTCCTCGACGACATCATCCGCGGCAGCGGGGACATCGAGGTGACCGTGCTCGCCGGCGGGGCCGACGAGGATCACGAGCGCGTTTCTGCGGTGCAGCGAGCGCCCGCGCGCGGCGCCGGCTACCTGCGGGCGCTCGTCGTCATCGCGCTGACCACCGCCGTGGCGCGCGCGGCGCGGGCGCTCCTCGGCGTCCCCGACGTCGAGATGCTGTTCCTGCTCGGGGTGATGATCGCGGCGCTCACCACCGGACGCCGCGCCTCCGTCCTGGCGGCGGCGCTGGCGGTCGTCTCGTACGACTTCTTCTTCGTGCCGCCGCCGTACACGCTGAACGTGTCCGACGCGCGTTACCTCCTCACCTTCGTGATGCTCTTCGGCGTGAGCGTCGTCATCGGCACCCTCACGCTGCGGCTGCGCGAGCAGCAGGCGGCGGCGGTCGGCCGCGAGCGCAGGACCTCGGCGCTGTATGGGATCAGCCGCGAGCTCGGCGCGGCCCTCGACGACGAGGGCGTCGCGGCCGTGTGCGCCAGGGCGATCGCCGAGGCGTTCGACGTCGAGGTCGTGTTCCTGCGCGTACGTGGCGACGGCGATCTCTCCGACCTCGCGGCGGTTCCGCGCGAGGCGGCGCTCAGCCCGTCCGAGCGCGCGGTCGCGCAGTGGGTCGCCGCGCACGGGCAGCCCGCCGGGCGCGGGACCGACACCCTCCCCGGGGAGCCGGTGATCTGCGCACCCGTGCGCGCGTGGGGTGACGTCCTCGCGGTGCTCGCCCTTCGGACCGAGGGCGAGCGCGGGCTCGGCGCAGAGCAGCACACGCTGCTCGAGGCGCTCGCGCGCCAGGTGGCGCTCGCCCTCGATCGCGTGCGGCTCGCCGCGGAGGCGCGTCAGGCTGCGCTGCGGGCGAAGACCGAGGAGCTGCGCAGCGGGCTCCTCTCCTCGGTCTCCCACGATCTCCGGACGCCGCTCGCGGCCATCACTGGGGCCGCCTCGACGCTGCGCGCCGAGGCGGAGCTGGATGCCGCCACGCGGAGGGATCTCACGGACGCGATCTGCGAGGAGGCGGAGCGGCTCGAGCGGCTCGTCGCGAACCTGCTCGACATGACCCGGCTCGACTCCGGCACCGTGGAGCCGAAGCGCGAGTGGGTGCCGCTCGTCGAGGTGATCGGCGGGGCGCTCACCCGGCTCGAGCGCCGGCTCGCGGGGAGGCCCGTCACGACCACGCTGCCGGACGATCTGCCGCTCGTCTCGATCGATCCGGTGCTGCTCGAGCAGCTGTTCAGGAACCTCCTCGAGAACGCCGCGAAGTACACGCCCCCGGGCTCGCCGCTCGACATCCGCGCGGAGCGCGACGGGGGTACGCTCTCCGTGGACGTGGCGGACCGCGGCCCCGGGATCCCCTCGGGCGACGAGGAGCGGATCTTCGAGCGGTTCCACCGCGGCGCGCACGCCGGGGTCCGGGGCGTCGGCCTGGGCCTGCCCATCGCCCGCGCCATCGCCCAGGTGCACGGGGGCAGGCTCGTCGCCGCCAATCGCCCCGGCGGGGGCGCCGTGTTCCGGCTCACCCTGCCCTTGCCGTCCGAGCGGCCGCCGCCCGCCGAGCCCGCGGAAGGCAGCGCATGACGGCGACCGGACCGCTCGTGCTCGTCGTCGACGACGAGGCGCAGGTGCGCCGGTTCCTGCGCGCCGCCCTCACCTCGCGGGGGTACCGGCTCCTCGAGGCCGAGACGGCGCGCGAGGCCGAGCAGCTCGCGACGAGCCACACCCCCGACGTCTACCTCCTCGACCTCACGCTGCCGGACGGCGACGGGGTGGATCTGGCGCGGCGCCTGCGCGAGTGGACGACGGCGCCGATCGTCGTGCTGTCGGCGCGAGGCCGCGAGGAGGACAAGGTGAACGCCCTCGACGCGGGCGCGGACGACTACCTCACGAAGCCGTTCGGCGTGAACGAGCTGCTCGCCAGGCTCCGGGTCGCGCTGCGGCATGCCCAGGCGCGGCCCGGCGAGCCCGCCGTGATCGAGGCCGGACCGCTCCGCGTGGACCTCGCCCGGCGCGAGGTGACCGTGGACGGTCGCGAGGTGCGGCTCACGCCGACCGAGTTCCGCCTCCTCGCGCTGCTCGCGCGACACGCCGGAAAGGTGCTCACCCACCGTCAGATCCTGCGGGAGGTGTGGGGTCCGAACGCGACGGAGGCGCACTACGTCCGCGTGCACATGGCCGAGCTCCGCAAGAAGGTCGAGGCGGACCCCGCCCGGCCCCGCCTGCTCGTCACCGAGCCGGGCGTCGGCTACCGGCTCCGCGACCGCGTCGAGGGCGCCTGAAGCGTTCGCCGCGGGGCGCACGGGCCGCGCCGGTGGCCGCCCGCCGAGCGCGAGGCCACCTTCTCTGCAGGGAGGGAGAAGATCATGCGACTGTCACTGTTCGTGTCGGCGCTCGTCCTCGCCGCGGGGCTCGCGGGCTGCGCGACGTCCACGCGCGAGACCCAGCGGCCCGCCAGCCCGGCGGCCGCTCGCTCGCCCATCGCCAGCGACCATCCGTTCGAGGTGAAGGGCACCGTGAAGTCGGTCGGCGATGGGCTCCTCGGGATGGGGCGCAGCGTCACCATCGCGCGCGAGGGCGCGCCCGCCGCAGAGCTTCACGTGGCGGAGGAGACCCGCGTGACGCTCGACGACCGTCCGGCCAAGCTGTCGGACCTGCGCGAGGGAGACGAGATCCGCGCGCGCTTCGACTTCGACAAGAGCACGCCGGTGGCGATCGAGCTCCAGGCGAAGCCGAAGCGACGCTGACGCGCCGGGCGCCTCGCCGGCTCGACCGATGTTCTACCCGCGCCTGCGGTGCGGGTGACGGCGCTCGTGCTGGGGGGACGGCCCCTCCCCGCGCGGAGCGCCGGGAGGCGGACCGGAGGGTCTGCCCTGCTGCGGTGCGACGGGTGCAGCCGGGCCGAGCGGCGGACGACTCACGCGGATCACCTCCGGCGCGGGAGCGTCGCGGCGACGGGCCGGTCCGCCACGTCCAGGCTGCCGCGGTCCGCCCGCGCGCGGCGCGTTCTGCGGCTGGCGCGGTCCGGACTGCTGCTGCGGCTGGCGCTGTCCGGGCTGCTGCGGCTGGCGTGGCCCGGACTGCTGCTGCGGCTGGCGCTGTCCGGGCTGCTGCGGCTGGCGCGGTCCGGGCTGCTGCGGCTGGCGCGGCCCGGACTGCTGCTGCTGCTGGCGCGGCCCGGACTGCTGCTGCTGGCGCGGCCCGGACTGCTGCTGGCGCTGTCCCGGCTGCTGCTGCTGGCGCTGTCCGGGCTGCGCCGGACGCTGTCCGGCCTGCTGCGTGGTCGGCTCGTGGCGTGCGCCGGGCGAAAGGTGCGAAATCTGCCGCGGCCCGGACCCGGAGGGCTCGTGGTGGGCGCGCGGCTGCGCGGGCGCGTGGGTCTCGCGCGCCGGGGGCGCGTGCGCCGGCCGCTCCCGCCGTTCCTGCCAGACGCGATCCCGGCGCGGCTCCTGCTGCTGCGGCCGCTGCGGGTGACGCTCGCCGTGACCGCGCCCGTGCCGCTGTCCCTGCCTCTCGCCTCCCCGCGCGGCGGGCTCCGGCGGCCGGCCACTCGGCACGAAGTCGGAGCTGAGCTCGCGCCGTACGTACGCGCGCCAGATCTCGTGCCCGTCCCCGGAGGCGGCGTGGAGCTCGGGGGCGATGCCGGCGAAGAACCGCCGCACGTTCTCGAGGTCGCGCTGGAAGAACGACTCCGCCTGGCTGTTGTGCGCGGCGCCGACCACCTGCGGGAAGTCGATCACCACCGGGCCGTTCCAGCCGAGGAGGATGTTGTAGGGCGAGAGATCGCCGTGGATGAGATCGCACCCGAGCATCCGGACGATCTGGCTGCGCAGGTCGGCGTAGAGCGCCGCCGCCTCCTCGGGCGCGACCTGCGCGTCCACGAGGCGCGGCGCTGGGTGTCCGTTCGCGTCGACGACGAGCTCCATGAGGAGCACGCCCTCGTAGAACATCACCGGCCTGGGGACCCGGACGCCGGCGGCGTGCAGCGCGTGGAGCGCGTCGGCCTCCTTCGCCTTCCACGCCTCCTCGGCGGCGGCCTGCCCGAAGCGGCTGCCCCGGTCCATCGCGCGCTGCATGCGCGAGTCGCGGACCTGCCGCCCTTCCTTGTAGCCGGCGTTGTTCCGGAAGCTCCGCGCCTCGCGCGCCTTGTAGACCTTGGCGGCGACGACCTCGCCGCCGTGGCGGACGAGCCAGAGGTCCGCCTCCTTGCCGCTCTTGAGGCGCGCGCAGACCTCTTCGATGACGCCGTCCGCCAGGAGCGGTGCGAGGGGATCGTGCATGCTCGTCGGGTGGGTCCTTGCGCGAGGCTACTTCTTCGGGGCACCGCCCGGACGACCGCCACCGGCGCCGCCACCCGGCCTCCGGCCACCGCCGCCCGGCCGTCCGCGACCGCGCTCGTTCTTGCGATCCTCGCGGAGCGAGTCCATCGAGAAGCCGCCGGTCGCGCCGGCCTTGGTGCCGCCAGCGCCGCGGCCGCCACCGCCGCCTCCCCGACCGCCGCCGGGTCCACCGCGACCGCCACGGCCACCGCGGCCGCCGCGCTCGTCGCGGGGAGAGCTCACGGTCTGCTTCATGCTCTGCGGGAAGAAGTCCACGAGGTACTGGTGACCGCCGCTCGTCTTCGCGCCCGGGACCGGCTCCTCGACGCCGAACACGCGGACGAGCCGCACGTCCTCGGCCCGGCGCCCCACCACCTCGACGGCGGCGCGAAGCATGGCGAGCCGATCGCCCGACAGGCCCGTGGCCGTCGCCACTGCGGCGTCGAGCGCGGCCTTGACCGCCTCGCTCTCTCCCTCCGCCGCGGGCTTCGGCGCCTCTGCCGTCGCCGCGGGCGCTGCCTCCGCCGTCTCGGCGGGCGCAGCGGCCTCGACCGGCGCGGCCTCCTGCGCCTCGGTGGGCGCCTCGGCGACAGCGCCCTCCGGCGCGGCCGGGGCCGGCGCCTCGGCGGCCGCGGCGACGGGGGCGGCCGGCTTCTCCTCGGCCGGGAGTGAACGCCGGGCCTGGGCGACCGCGGCCGCCGCCGTCCTAATCAGGGATCCGCTGAGCTCGGTGAGCGTCTTCATGCGGGCGTAGCCATACACCGTCCGGGCGGTGTCGGCAAAGGGCTGCCTGGCGCGAGCGCTCGTCTGCCGGCTCCGCGAACCCGGCGACGCGAGAGGAGCGGGGCCTGGTCCGGCGCCGGCCGGTCGAGGTTCGTCACCTCTTCGCGGCGAGAAGCGCGTTCACCTTCTCCATCACCGCGAAGGCGTCCGCCACGTACAGCACGTCCGCCTTGCCCCTCGCCCACCCGCAGCCCGCGTCGAGGTTCACCGCGCGCCGCTCGCGGATGAAGCGCCAGCCGACGACGTGCGGCTCCTCACCGTGGCAGCAGGTCGCGAGCCCCTTGGGATGGCGAGGGGTGGAGCCGGTCTGGCCGACCTGGTTCAGGTGTGTCATGAACTCGAACACCTTCTGCCCCTCCCCCGCCTGATCCACGAGCGACTTGGACGAACCGAGCGAGGCGCCGGCGCTTCGCAGGAGGCCGAGGATGAGCTGCTCGGCGCGCTCCGGCTCGGGCTTCCCGGACGCCTGCTTCTTCGTCCAGCCCGCCCCGGCGACGAAGAGGAGCTTCGCGTCGGGGCGGATCGTCTGCTCGCCCGACGAGGGCGCCCGCAGCCCCAGGACCTTCGTCCGCGTCAGGCCGTCGGCGGAGAGCGCGAGCCGCTCGACCACGGGGGAGGCGCCGCCTTCGACCGTCGCCGCGGGGTACGCGCCCGGATCGACGAGCAGCACCCAGGGGCGCTCCTCGCGCCGGAGCTTCGCCTCGATGCGCTGCTTGTAGAACCAGCGGGTGATGGCGACGCCGCCGTCGGACGCGACCTGCGTCACGTGGGTGTCCACGCGCCCGCCGAGCCGCTGCGCGACCCCGGCCGCCACGCGCGCCATTCGGCTCGTCGCGGGCGCGACGACGACGGTCGCGCCGGAGGCCTTGGCGAGCGCCGTGGCGGCCGCCGCGTCGGTGCCGTAACGCGGGTCGTCGAAGGCGGGGCCCTCGACGGCGAGCACCTTCGTGGCGCCTGCGCCCGCGAGCGCCGCGGCCGCCCGCTCGACGGAGGCGCCGAACAGGCCGACGGCGAGCGGCCCGCCGACAGCGCGCGCCGCGGAGAGCGCCTCGAGCGCGGCGCGCGGGAGGCCGCCATCGGCCTCGGTGTGGGTGAGGAGGAGGACGGTGTCCATGGTCGGGCTCCCTCGCGCTAGTCCTGGGCGATCCACTCGACGAGCTCGCGCGCGACGTCGTCGGGGCTCATGTCCTTCACGATGCGGGTCTCGCGCTGCGTCCTCGGCACGGCGACCGAGAGGTACTCGACGCGACCGGTGCCGACCGGCGCGGGCGCGGCCTTCTGCAGGGCCGGCATGATCGCGCGCATGTTGGCCATGCCGACCTGCGGGTTGTTCTTGGGCTCGCCGAGGCTGCCGGTCGCCCAGCCGAGCACCGCGGGGGCGCCGGCGCAGGAGGACACCTGGTGCCTCCCGCCCTCCACGCGCTCGAGCACCTCGAACGCGCCGTCCGGACCTGGCGTGAGCTGGTCGACGCCCTGGAACTGATCGGGGATCTCGAGCCGCTCGCCGACGAGCTGGAGGGTGACGCCCGCACCGCGCGAGGCCGACTCCCAGCCGCCGAACAGGAGCAGCCGGGAGCGATCGAGGCCGGGGAGCGCCTTCACGGCGTCGGCGAGCCTCGCCGCGACCTCGTGGGGATCGGTGAAGCCGCCGGCGGGGCCGTCGAGCGCGACGAGCTCGAAGGGGACCCGCTGGCCGACCGCCATCATGACCTGCTGGAGCTTCGCCTTCGGGCCGAGCGAGAGGAGCGTCACCTTCGAGCCCGGCGTTCGCGCCGCGAGGTTCGCCGCCTCGTACAGCGCGTGGGCGGCCCACGGGTCGAGCACGTGCGGCAGCATGAGCTCGTTCTTGAGGCCCGGCCCCTGCGGCGTCTGGGCGGGCTCGAGGGTCTGGAGCGGGTCCGGGACGACGCTCCCGAGGACGACGATCTGGTATCCGGTGCTCATGGGCTCCTCGTCGTGCGCGCCCGCCGGCGAGCGGCGGGGGCGGGGTTTGCGATCAGTTCTCCGCGGAGTGAAGCCCGCCCGTCCCGGCGCGGAGCTCGAGGTTCACCTCGTCGGTCCCCTCGAGGCGTCCGGTGCAGCTCCACAGGCACGCGCCGCAGTGGACGCACTTCTCGCGATCGAAGCTCGGCACGCCGTCGGCGCCCGGCCGGAGCGCCTCGGCCGAGCAGATCTCGACGCAGACGCGCTTGCCGCAGGCGCGGCAGCGCTCGGCGGAGCGGAACCCGACGTGATCCGCGTAGCCGGGGGGCGCCTGGACCTTGCCGCCCATGAGGAGCGCGTCCTGCTGCGACACGAGGAGCTTCCCGTCGAGCGGCACGGCCGGCCAGCCGGCGCGATCCATGAGCGCGTCGTGCAGCGGGACGCCCCTCGCCTCGCACTCCGCCCGCAGCCGCGCGAGCTCCTCGGCCGGGATCCGGCCCGCGTAGAAGTCCTCCAGCGTGCCGACCGCGTCGGCCGGGTGCGGCGGCTCGTGGCCGAGCGACACCCTGCCGCGCGTGAGGCCCGCGAGCGCCATCCCGACGAGGCCGGGCACGAACCCGCGCTGGAAGCCGTCGCGCGCCTTCTCGGCGATCCTCGCCTCCGCCTCGATCCAGCTCGCGCGGCGACGGGCGACGTAGGCCTCCTCCAGGCCCTCCTTCGTGAGCGGCCTCCCCGCCTCTAGGAGCGCGATGACGCCCTCCGCGAGCTGGACGCCCGTCGTGAAGGCCTCGTCCACGCCCGAGGACGTGAGGACGTTCGTCGAGCCGGAGCCCTCGCCGATCCGCGCGAACCCGTCGCCCGCGAGGAACGGCTCGCCGCGCCGCCCGGACTCGAGGAGCGACTTCGCCCCCCAGGACCGGAGGCGCGCGCCCTCGAGGTGCCGCCAGATCGCGGGGTGCTGGACGTAGTGCTGTAGGTAGCGATAGGTCGTGCGCGCCGGCGACGCGAAGCCGCTCGGGACGAAGATGCCGACCGACGCGACGTGATCCGGGTGGACGTACAGGAACCCGAAGATCTCCGGCTCCGGGAACCCGAGCGTGTGGAGCACCGTGCCCGGCTCGAGGCGCGTTTCCTCCGGGAGGTCGACCACGAACTTCATGCCGACCGCCCACTCGCGCCGCGCGTTCCCGGGGGGCATGCCGAGCTCGGCGTCGAGCTGGCGCCCGACCGCGCCGACCGGCCCGTCGCCGACGACGGTCAGCGCGGCCCGGACGTCCATGCCCGGCATGAACGCGGCGTCCGGGAGCCCCTGGCGATCGACGCCCTGGTCGACGAGGCGGACGCCCCGGACCTTGCCGTCCTCGACGAGCGCCCGCGCGACGGGTGTCCCCGGCCAGAGCTGGACCGCGCCGGACGCGAGCACCTGGGCGCTCATCCACTGCATGAGCTGGCCCATCGAGAAGACGAAACCGTCCTGCTTGTGCAGGAACTCGGGCGTGAAGGGGAGCTCGAGCGCCTCGTCGGCGAAGGGCAGCACGCCGCGCAGCGCGCGGATGGTCCGATCCGCCGCGCGCAGCGAGGCCGACCGGCGGCTCGCGCCGAGGGGATCGAGCAGGTAGAGGACGCGCTCGTCCTTCACCCTCGCCGCCATGGGGATCTGCGCGCCGTCGAGGTCCGGGAACGCGGCGCGCAGGCCGCGGGCGCGCGTCACGACGCCCGACACGCCGAAGCCGAGGTCGTCGGCGCGCTCGTAGCAGACCACCTGCAGCGGCAGGCCCGGCGCCGCGGCGCTCTCGAGTGGCGGGAGGTCGGACGCGGAGAGACGGCGCGACAGGGTGGTGAGGAAGCCGGCCGTGGCCGGCCCGAAGCCGACGCAGGCGATGTCCACGGACATCGTCTGGCGCTCCGGCTGTTCCTGGGTCCCGAGGGGCTGCAATGGCGTCTCCCTGGCGACGAAGGCCGCCGCGGCTACTGCGGGTAGTCGAGCGCCTCGGGGATCATCACCTTCGAGAGCGCCTCCGCCGCGCGGTCCTTCGCGAGCAACGCGCCCGTCAGGCACCCGTCGATCTTCACCCGCATCGTCCGGAAGTCGCTGATGCCCTGGCAGGAGGCGCAGGGGCCCTCCTTGTCCGGGTGGCCGCCCTCGGCGACCACGTCGCCGGTGCAGCCCGCGAGGCCGGGGATGATCCCCTCGAGCGCCTCGGCGTCGCTCGCCGACCAGCACGCCGCGCACCCCTCCGCGTCCCACGACGGGTGGCGGTTGTAGCCGTGGACGAGCTCGGCGCAGATGCGCCCCACCTCGCCCGCGGCGCGCGCCGCCTGGACGTGGCACAGGTCCGCGAAGAAGCGGGCCGTGCCCGCGTGCGCCTCGCCGAGCACCGGCGCGCCCTCCTCGGCGAGCACGACCGCGTCGAGGATCTGGCTGCGCGCGGCCATGAGCCAGCCGAGCGCGTCCGCGAGCTTGAAGGTCACCCCCTGCCGCGGCGACTGGACGAGCTTCGCGCCGTCCGCGTCCGTCGACCGCTCGAGGTGCCGGTACGTCCAGAGCCAGAGCTCCATCGCCGACGCGAGCGCGCAGGCCCCGGTGCCCGGATGCGCGCCCGCCACGTGGCGCAGCTCGCGGACCCACGCCTTCTGCTGCGCGAGGAAGAGCGGGTTCGCCATCGTCACCGAGAGCTGCCGGCGCTGCACGGCCTCGGGGCCCTCGTAGGTCGCCTCGAGCTGGGCGTCCATCCACTTCTGGCCGAGGAACCCCGGGCAGTCCTCCGTGATGCCGTAGCCGCCCATGAGCGAGACCGCCTCGCGCATCACGCTCGCGCCGACGCCGGTGTTCCAGAGCTTCGTCGCGGGGCAGAGGACGTTCGCCTGCGCGTCGAGGAGCGCGAACCGGACGAGCTCGTCGGCGCGGAGCTCCGCGATGCGCGCCTCCTGCTTCTCGCCGCGGGGGTGCGCCTCGAGCTCCAGGAGCTCGAGCCCCTTCTGCTCGAGGGCCTTCGTCCACTTGAGGGTGGCCTTCATGCCGGAGATGCCCTGGGCCGCGAGCGCGGCGTCCTTGCGCCGCTCGAGCGGATCGAGCTCGTCGAACAGGCGAGCCGTCGCGAAGCCCAGCGACGCGCCCGCCTCGCCCGCCGCCCAGACCTCGACGAGCCGGTGCAGCGCGTCCTCGCGCTGCTGGATGCCGAGCTCGTAGCGCACCGATCCGGGCGCGGCCTGCTCGGCGCCGCGGAACCGCCCGCGCTGGTAGCGGATGACCGGCTCGATCGCGCTGAGCAGCTTCGCGGAGGTCATGACGCCGACCGTCACGCGCGTGCGCCGGAACACCGCCTCGATCACCTCGGAGTGGTCGAACCTCGGGACGATGACGCCGTCCTTCACGGTGTACCCGCCGACGATGCGGCTCGCCGGAACTTGCAGGCTGAAGATGGGATCGCTCGTCGAGGAGAGCTGGTGCACGAGCTTCTTCGTGGGGGTGCCGCGGTCGAACGTCCCCGCGTCCGTCTCCTCGAGGATGACGAGGCACGAGGACTTGATGCGCGGATCGTCGGTGTCCACCGCGGCGGTGACGAAGTTCGCGAACCCCATGTTCGTGATGAACCGGCCGCGCTTCTCGACCCGCAGCACGGGCTCCTCGCCCTCCTTCCACTCCGCCACGCTCACCTTCCCGGAGAGCATGCCGGTGTCCACGCCGACGTAGGGAATGGGCTCGGTGAGCGCGAACGCCGCGCGCCAGGGCCGCCGGTCCTCGCCGGGCTTCGCGGGCGCGGCGAGGCTCATGTAGTGGCGCACCTGCTCGGGCGTGCCGCGCTCGTGGATGGGCGACAGGCCCAGGAAGCCGGCGAGGGCGCCGGTCGCCGCGCCCGCGTCCACCCAGGCGAGCTCGAAGGCGGCGAGCGCGAGGGCGAGGTTCTTCGGGCCGGCGATGAAGCCGCCCTCCTCCGGCTCCATGAACGCCGCCGTGATCCCCGACGCGTCGTAGTGGGCGAGGAGCTCGTTCTTGCGCGCGGTCCACTCGTGCTCGTTCCTCCCGCCCTCCGCGACGAGGCGCGCGACCGGGCCGCGCGCGACGCCGCGCGCGGACTGCACCAGCATCTGCAGGTCGTACCGTTCCGCGAACCGCCACATGAGCTGCCGGACGTCGTCGCCGGGCAGGGTGCGGAGCGTGTCGGGATGAGCCTTCAGGGCGGGCGTCGCCATGGGGTGTTCCTCGCGGGGCGGGTGCGCGTGGGAGCGCACTGTGAGGAGAACAGTGACCGTGGTCCGAGCGGCGTGCGGCGGACAGTAGCAGAGGAACGGGGCCCGATTGCAATGCGTCAGGCCCGAGGATCGGCGGTGATTGCCCAATCCATTGTTCGGGATCATCGGACGACGCGACACTCTGCCGCGCCCGCGACCGTTCGCCACACTCTGCGGACGTCTGCCACACGGGTCTGCCGGCCGTGAGCTTCGGCGATCCTGGCCCCTGGATCGAGGTGCACTGCCCGCGAAAGGGCGCACCCTTCCGGTCCGAGCCGCGGCAACACGCCCGCCGTACCTGTCGCGCATGACGACTCGAGCGTTCTCCCTGTTCCTGGCTCTCGCCGTTCCACTCACCGTCACCGCCGCCGCTCCCGCCGCGAAGGCGGTCCTGAAGGACGCCGACGGCAAGGAGGTCGGGACGGCCACGCTCACGCCGACTCGCGGCGGCGTGAAGGTCGCGGTCGCGGTGGCCGGGCTCCCGCCGGGGAAGCACGGCATCCACCTCCACGGAGCGGCGAAGTGCGAGCCGCCCGACTTCAAGTCGGCCGGAGGTCACTTCAACCCGTTCGGCAAGAAGCACGGCGTCCACAACCCCGAGGGCGTGCACGCCGGCGACCTGCCGAACCTCACGGTCGGGAAGAACGGCAAGGCGAAGGCGACCTTCACCGCGAAGGGCGCCACCCTGGGCGCCGGCGAGGGCTCGCTGTTCGGCCCGGACGGCACGGCCCTGGTCATCCACGCCGACCCCGACGACGAGAAGACCGATCCCGCCGGCAACTCGGGCGCGCGCATCGCCTGCGGCGTGGTCGAGAAGCAGTAGGGAGCCGGCGCCGGAGCGCTCACGCACGGGCCGGGCACTCCGCCCGGCTTGTCCCGAAGGCCCGTCCCCCCAATGTTCCCTCCGAACCCTCGAAACCCCAGCGGAGGGGACATGGCCACCGTCAGCGGGCAGCAAGGCTTCCAGGCGACCTTCCAGGCGACGCCGCACTTCAGCCACATGGCCGAGCAGATGCGGCGGTCCATCCAGGAATGCCTGTCGTGCTTCAGCGTCTGCGAGCAGACCCTCGCGCACTGCCTGCAGAAGGGCGGCGAGCACGCGGCCGCCGATCACGTGAAGCTCCTGATGGACTGCGCGGAGAGCTGCCGCATGAGCGTGGCGCTCATGTCACGCGAGTCCGCGTTCCACGCCCACCAGTGCGCGACGTGTGCGGAGATCTGCAAGGCCTGCGAGGAGTCCTGCGAGGAGTTCGCGGGCGACGCGCAGATGAAGGCCTGCGCCGACGCGTGCCGCTCGTGCGCCGAGGCGTGCAGCGCGACGGCCGCCCTGGCGTAGCCGCAGGAGCCGGCCGCTTCTCACGCGCACGCGAAGGTGGAGCGTCCGCCTCCCGGGAGGGCGGCGCGCGCCCCGACTCCAGCGGAGCCCGGTTGATCTGGTCGCGTCACGAGGCGCGCGATGGCGTCGGCGAGCCGGGCACAAGACGACCGAGCAGCGCAGGCGGGCCTGGAAGGCCCGTCGAGCAGCGCAGGGAGGAGTCTGCCCGGCGCAGCCAGCCAGCGTGCGCCGCAGTAGCGATCCAGGTCGACCGGTCTCTGCCTTACCCGAGCACCTTCTCCGCCTGCGCCACGTGGAGCAGCACGGCGGCCCGGCACCAGGGGAAGTCCCGCTTCAGCTGCTCGTGGACCGGCGTGCCCACCTGGAACTCGGCGCGTCCGGAGAGGCGGAAGCCGACGCCCTTCGGGTGCTTGGCCCCCAGGATCATCTGCACCCCGCTGCCGCTCCGGACGTTCTCCTCCGTCCGCCGGTAGCCGCCGGCGGGGAACGCGAGGGTGGTGTCGTCGAGGACGCGGAGGTAGCTGTTCCACGTCGCGACGAGGTGCGGCCCCGCCGGCCCCTCCGTCACGAAGGCGGCCGAGCCCTCCTGCGTCAGCGCTGCGCGAATCTCCTCGGAAATCATGAACGCACTCCTCCTGGCTCGCGGTCGCGTTTCTCGCGCGCGACGGTGTGCGCCCCCGTATAACGCGGGCGAGGAGCGGATGATCCGATTGAAGCGCGCCTACGACGGGCCCGAGCGGAGCGATGGCTACCGCGTGCTCGTGGACCGGCTCTGGCCGCGCGGCGTGAAGAAGGAGGCGCTCGCGCTCGACCTGTGGGCGAAGGACCTCGCGCCGAGCCCGGGGCTCCGGCGCTGGTTCGGGCACGACCCCGCCCGCTTCCACGAGTTCGCGCGGCGCTACCACGCCGAGCTCGGGACGGGCCCGGCGCAGGCGCTCCTCGCGGAGCTCGGCCGCCGCGCAGCGCACCGTACGGTGACGCTCGTCTACGGCGCGCGCGACCGGGAGCACAACGGCGCCGTCGTGCTGCGTGACCTGATCGCGGAGGGGCCGGGGGAGCACGCGAGGTGACACCATGCCGCATGCGGCCGCGGCAGGCGGCGATGAAGATGACGGGATGACCTCCGGTCCGACCCGTACCGCGTGGCTGAAGTGGCTCTCTCCGGTGATGCTGACGCTCGCGGGCGCGCTCCTCGCGACGGGCCCGGGTTGCCGCGAGGGTGGCTCACGCTCCGGAGACGCCGCGCCTGCGAACGCGCGGCGCTACACCGTGCGCGGCGAGATCGTGCGGCTCCCCGCCTCCGCCGCGGCGCGGCAGGTCTCCATCCGTCACGAGCCCATCGACGACTTCGCGAACGAGGCGGGGACGGTGGTGGGGATGGGCTCGATGGTGATGCCGTTCGACGTTTCGCCGGAGGTCGCGCTCGACGACGTGCGCGTCGGGGACAAGGTCGAGGTCCGGATCGCCGTCTCGTGGTCGCCTCCCGTGCTGCGGATCGAGCAGCTCCGCAAGCTCCCCGCCGACACCGCCCTCCGGTTCGGAGAGGCCCGCCCGGAGGCCGCCACGCGTCCCTGACGACCGTCGGCGGGCCCCGCGTCCCGGGACCCGAGCGCCCCCCGCCGCTCCGCCCTCGCCTTCTCGCGCGCCCTGCCGGCGCTCGACCCCCTCGCCCGTCAGCGTCCACGAGCCTCGCGCCTGCCGGGCACGACCACGAGGAGCGCGACCGCCGCCACGAACGCGAGCGTCGCGCCGTAGGCGAACGCGGCGGGAGATCCCAGCCGGTCCCAGATCACGCCGAAGATCACCGAGGCCGGGAGCGCGCCGAGCCCGATCGCGAGGTTGTACCAGCCGAACGCGGCGCCGCGCCGGTCGGGCGGGACGAGGTCGGCCACGAGCGCCTTCTCCGCTCCCTCGGTGAGCCCGAAGTAGACGCCGTACAGGGAGAAGAGGGCCCACGCGTGCCACGCTGCGCTCGCGTGGCCGAAGAGGAAGTAGACGAGGGCATAGACCGCCCAGCCGACGACGATGAGCGGCTTGCGTCCGACCCGATCCGAGAGCGCGCCGCCGGGGGTGCTGGAGAGGGACTTCACGACGTGCAGCAGCGCCCAAAGGATCGGGGTGAGCGCCTGGTTCACGCCGAGCTGGGAGGCGCGCAGGAGGAGGAACGCGTCGGTCGCGTTGCCGAGCGTGAAGACGAGGAGCACGACGAGGTAGCGCCAGAACCCTCGACCCAGCGGGCCTGACGCGGCGGGGGCCTCGCGCCTCCCGTCCACCTCGCGCGGCACCTCCGACACGGCGGATGCGAGGACCAGCACCGAGAGCACGCCGGGGATCGCCGCCAGCCAGAAGACGCGCCGGAGCGGCGCGCCCGTCCACCACGTCAGGATCGCGAATGCGATGAGCGGCCCGACGACCGCGCCCGCGTGGTCGCCTGCCCGGTGGAGGCCGAAGGCCCTGCCGCGGATGGACGGCGCGACCGAGTCCGCGATGAGCGCGTCGCGCGGCGACGTCCGCACGCCCTTGCCGACGCGGTCCACGACCCGGATGACGAGAACCTGCGAGGCCGCCTGCGCGACGGCGACGAGCGGGCGCGCGAACGAGGAGATCACGTAGCCGAGGAGGACGAGCGGCTTGCGCCTCCGGACCCGATCCGACCACCACCCGCTGGCGAGCTTGAGGAGCGCGGCGGTGGTCTCCGCAGTTCCCTCGATGAGCCCCACCGCGCTCGCGCTCGCGTGGAGCACGCTCGACAGGAAGAGCGGCAGGAGCGGGTAGATCATCTCGCTCGAGACGTCGGTGAGGAAGCTCACCACCGCGAGCGCGATCACGTTCCGGCCGAGCCGCGGGCGCCCCTCCACGCTCGTCTCGCGCTCGGTCCGGCGGCCTCGAGCTCCATTTCCGGGAAGGCGCATGCGGTTCCTCGGGCGAAGGGTAACGCTGCTCGCGTCTCGCGGGGCCCCGCAATCGCGGCTGGCGGGCAGGGCCGCGCCGCCGGGTGCGACGCGCGGGGCGAGCGAACGGCCCTCGCGCGAGGAGCCTCGAGCCGGGATTGTTCCGCGACGCGGGACACGGTGGTGCGCGCGCGCGACTTGTCCCGATCGCCTCGGCGGTTATGGATCCCGTCGGAGAGACCCATGATCGAGCGAGGACTGAAGGACGTGGTGACCCCCGTCGCGACGAGCGACGGCGCAGGCGTGCGGCTCCAGCGCAGCATCGCCACGGAGCGGCTCGACCACCTCGACCCGTTCTTCCTCTTCGACCATTTCGGGTCGGAAAACGCGAACGACTACGTCGCCGGCTTCCCCATGCACCCGCACCGGGGCATCGAGACCATCACCTACATGCTCGACGGCAGCGTTGCCCATCGGGACAGCCTCGGGAGCTCGGGCGTCATCGGGGCGGGCGACGTGCAGTGGATGACCGCGGGGAGCGGCATCCTGCACGAGGAGATGCCGAAGGTCGGACCGCGCCGGCTCGACGGCTTCCAGATCTGGGTGAACCTGCCCGCGAAGCTCAAGATGACCCGGCCGCGCTACCAGGACGTGCCCTCGAGCGCGATCCCCGAGGTCGCGCGCCCCGACGGCGCCCGCATCCGCGTGGTGGCGGGCGAGGTGGACGGCGTTCCCGGCGCGGTCCGCGAGATCTTCGCGGGACCGACCTACCTCGACGTCGCGCTCCCTGCCGGCCGGACCTTCGAGCAGCCGGTGCCGCGCGGCCACACCGCGATCCTCTACGTCTTCCAGGGAGAGGTGAGCGTGGGCGGCGCCGCGCCCTCGCGCGGGCCCGCCATCCGCGCCCCGCACCTCGCCATCCTGGAGGACGGTGACGTCGTCCGCGTCCACGCCGGCGGCGCGGGCGCGCGCTTCCTGCTCCTGTCGGCGCAGCCGCTCCGCGAGCCGTACGCACGCTACGGCCCGTTCGTCATGAACACCCGCGAGGAGATCGCCGAGGCGCTCGCGGAGCTCCGCGCGGGGACGTTCATCAAGCCCTGACGGCGGCGCGGCTCGTCGCGCCGAGCGAGCCGCGCCCCCGCCGTCACCGCGTCGCGCCCGCCTTCCCCGGCGGCGTCTCGGCGCGGGCGCTCTGCGGCGCCTGGACAACGCCGAACCCGTACCACCACCCGGTCACGGCGGACTTGCTGAACACGACCGTCCGCTGGCGTTCACGGAACGTATATCGAACCACGCCCTCCTTCTTCGACAGCATCTCCGTGAAGGCCTTGTCGACCTCGGGGCCGAGCTCCTTCGGGTTCGTGAAGACGAGCGTGGGATCCCATACGATCGCGAGGAGCGGCGTCGCGTCGAACGAGTAGAAGATGAGGTCGTCTCCGACATTCATCTCCTCGCGGATCCGGGCGCTCAGCTTGCCGAGGTAGATCGACGCGCCGAGGACGCCGGACACGACGCCGTCGCGACCCTTCACCGGCACGGCGACGATGGCGACGCCCTTGCCCGTCGCCTTGCTGACGACGAGGTCGCCGATCACGGTCTCCCCTGCGAGGACCTTCGGAAAGTAGGCCCGCGTGGAGAGGTTTCCCTTCTCGCGGCCGTTCTGGACGCTCCAGTACGACCCGTCTGGCAGGGCGAACCAGTTGAGCGCGGCGTCGTTCAGCTTGGCGATCTCGCCGAGCTGGCGCTCGATGTTTGCCCAGTCGGCGGAGCGCGTCTGCTCGGACAGCGCGAGCACCTGGAGCGAGTCCGCCATCTTCCGAAGGTGGCCGTCCGCGAGGGCGACGAACGCAGCGAGCACGACCTTCGCGTCCACCTCGAATGCCGCAGCCTCGGCGGGTGCCTGCGGCGGTGCGGCCCGTGCGATGCCGCTCGCCAGCGCCATCGCCAGCGCGAGCGCGAGACCCCTCCCGAATACGCCTCTCGATGCGGGGAACATGCCCTGCCTCCTTCCACGCCGGCCGGGTCGCGCCGCGCGACGAGCCTGCCCGAGCCCGGCCTCTCGTCGCGCACGCCTCGACCGGTCCACCCCACGATACGCTCCGAGGCGCGCTCACCTTCGCATTGCGGACGAGGGCCTTCGGGTTCGGACGATCGGCGTGCCCGCATCGTGGTGAGGAGATCACCCGTGCGCTCCTCTGGCTCACCGATCCGCGTGGACGGCCGCGCGCAGTGACGCTCGCCCGAACGGCGCCGAGGGCGCGGATCGCCGCCGGCCCGCGCACGTGCGCGCGAATGCGGCGCGGTCCGACGCGGTCGCGCCGACCGGCAGGACCGACCGTTCCAATCCTGGAACAGACCTGTGCTAAGGCGCCGATTGCGCCGCATCGGGAACGCCGCCAAGAATGCTCCCGTGCCGAGCGGCAGCGGGAGAGGGCCGAGAGAAGGCCCCGCCCCGCCGATGAGACCGCCGCCGCGGCCCCCAACGCTCTCCCGAAGGAAGGCCGAACATGAAGAAGCTCCTCGCCTCGCTGCTCGCCGTCGCCCCGATGCTCGCGCTCGCCGCGCCTGCCGCCTGGAACGTCGACGCGTCCCACTCGCAGGTCGGCTTCGCCGTGAAGCACCTCGTCATCTCGACGGTCCGCGGCGAGTTCACGAAGTACTCGGGCGTCGCGCAGCTCGACGACGCGGATCCGGCGCGCTCCACGGTCGAGGTGACGATCGACGCGAACAGCATCGATACCCGCGTCGCCGACCGGGACGCGCACCTCAAGTCGCCCGACTTCCTCGACGCGGCGAAGTACCCGGCCATCACCTTCAAGTCGGCCAAGGTCACCAAGGCGGGCAAGGACAAGCTGAAGGTCGCGGGCGACCTCACCCTGCACGGCGTCACGAAGCCCGTCACCCTCGACGTGACGACGTCGCCCGAGGTGAAGGGCATGTACGGCGAGACCCGCCGCGCGTTCTCGGCCGTCACGAAGATCAGCCGCAAGGACTACGGCCTCTCCTGGAACAAGCTCGTCGAGGCCGGCCCGGCGGTCGGGGACGAGATCGCCATCACGCTCGACGTCGAGCTCGTGAAGGACGCCCCGAAGAGCGCGTCGAGGTGAGGACGCCTGGCGCGCGGTGAGTCCGGGCCGGCTCCGCGAGCGCGGGGCCGGCCCGCGCCGTCCGTGGTCAGGGGCTCGCTCTCCTCGCGATGCGGACGCGCCAGTCGGCCGGGCCGCGCTCGAGGTACTCGGACTCCGCCTGGCCGGGCCGCACGAACCGGAACTGCTGCAGCAGCGGCGCCGGGTCGTGGTCGTTCACGATCACGAGCGCCTCGCCCGGTCCGAGCGCGTCGAAGGTCTGGAACACGAGGCCGTGCCGCAGCTCCGGCGGCAGCTTGCGAAGGTCGAGCTCACGGGGCGATCCGGTCATCGGGAGAGGCTCCTCGGGACGGGGTTCGGTCGCCGGGCGGTGCACCTCGCGTGCCTTCCGCGCGCGGCGCGACCCGCCGGCGCGGCGCTCTTGCGCTCGCCGCTCCGGCCCAGCGATTTCCCGCGGGGCGCCTCCGACCGCGCGCCCGGCGCGCCGGCGACACGATCGCGGCCCCGCGTGTTCCACGCCGTTCCGGTCTGGAACGTAAGGGGGATCGAGGACCCTCGGGGCACCCCCGGTGCTAGAACCCTTGCCGAGCGGCGCGGTCCGCCACCCGGCCCGTGTGAGCCCACTCGCATCCCGGCCGTTCCTGCGACCGTGCGGGCGAATAGACTCGACGCGGGAGGCCGATTGGCGCACGACCACGAAGGACAGCGCATCCTCGCGGCCATCGACGTGGGGACGAACGCGGTGCGCCTCGAGATCGCGCGCCCGCTGCCTGACGGCACGCTCGAGACCCTCCACCAGGAGCGCGATCCGGTGCGCCCGGGCGAGGGGGTCTTCGCCACCGGCTCGATGTCCCGCGAGGTCGCCGACCGGCTCCTCTCGGCCCTCCGCCGGTACGCGGCCCTCTGCCGCCGCTACCACGCCACCGTGCGCGCCGTCGCGACGAGCGCCGTCCGCGAGGCGCGGAACCGCGACGACCTCGTGAAGCGCGTGAAGCGCGAGACCGGGCTCGACCTCGAGGTCGTCTCCGGGCGCGAGGAGGCCCGCCTCATCTGCCGCGGCGTGCTGAACGGCCGGCCCCGGCGCGCGCGCTCGCTCGTCCTCGACATCGGCGGCGGGTCGACCGAGGTCGCGACCGCCGTGGGGGAGGAGGCGAAGGATCTCTACAGCGTCGGGCTCGGCGCGGTCCGGCTGACCGAGATCTTCGGCTCGGCGGGGAAGGTCTCGCCGCAGCGGCTCGCGGCCATGCGCAGCTTCGCCGACGAGGCGTTCCGCGACTCCGTTCCGCGGCGGCTGCCGCACGGCAACGTGGCGCTCGGGTCGTCCGGGACGATCAACGCCATCGTCGCGGCCCACGGCGAGGGCCGCCGCATGACGCTCCGGGACGTGAAGCGCGCGGTCGAGGAGCTCGCCTCCGACTCCATCGCGGAGCGGCGCAGGCGGTTCGAGCCCCGCCGCGCGGAGATCATCGTCGCGGGCGCCGTGATCCTCGAGGCGGCGATGCGCCACCTCGGCCTCGACTCGATCGCCGCGGTCGACACCGGGCTCCGCAACGGCATCCTCGTCGACCTCGCGCGCCGGTCGCCGGCGGCGGTCGCGGCCGCCCAGGCCTCTCGCGCCGCGGCGGCGCTCGCGTTCGGCCGCCGGTTCAACTTCGACGAGGGCCACGCCCGGCAGACGGCGCGCCTCGCGCTCGATCTCTTCGATCAGCTCGCCGAGCTGCACGCGCTCCCCGCGAGCGCGCGCGGGCTGCTCGAGGCGGCGGCGCTCCTCCACGACGTCGGGCACGCCGTCTCGCCGACCCGCCACCACAAGCACACCTTCTACCTCGTCTCGAGCGCCGACATCCCCGGGCTGTCCGACAGGGAGCGGCTCCTCGTCGCGCTCGTCGCCCGCTATCACCGGCGCAGCCCGCCGGAGCGGCACCGCCCGGATCTCGAGGACCTCCCCGCGGGCGAGTTCCGGCTCGTGCGGCGGCTCGTCGCCCTGCTGCGCGTCGCGGACGCGCTCGACCGGAGCCACCACCAGCCGGTCGTCTCCGTCCGGGCCGCCCGGAAGAACGGCGTCGTGAGGGTGCTCGCGCGGACCCGCGGCCCCGTGGACCTCGAGCTGTGGGACGTCGCCCGGGAGGCGTCGCTCTTCCGCGCCGTCTTCCACGCGTCGATCCACGTCGAGCGAGCGCGGAGGTAGGGCCCGGTCGCGAGCCGCGACCGCGACCTCGAGCCGCGTCGTCACGCCGCCGGCGCGTCCGCCGCGTGCCCGTTCGCCGCCGCCGCGACCTTCACCCCGAGCTTCACGCGCCGTCCGCCGCGCGAGAACCCGCGCCGCAGCGCCCGGACCACCCTCTCCTCCCGCCACCGCGAGAGCTCGCGCCGGAGCGCCCGGGCCTCGCGGGCGCGCTCCTCGTGGAGGACGGCGAGCGTCGCGCGCGCGGCCCGGCGCTCGCGCCGCTGGCCCCGGCGGGCGAGGCGCTCGAGCCGCTCGATCCGCACGTCCGTGTCGTGGAGATCGCCGAGCCGCTCCTGGAGCGGCACGAGCGCGGCGAGCATCCCCTTCGCCGCGCCCGGGAAGCCGGGCTCCACGAGCTCGGCGACGTAGCGGAGCTTCTTCGCCGCGATGCGGAGGCGGTGCACCTTCCGTGGCGATCGCGCGTCCCGCGCGGCCGCGAGGCGGCGCTTCAAGGTCGCGAGCCGCGCCCTCACCTCCTTCGCGAGCCGCTTCCCCTGGAGCCGCCCCTTCCCTGCCGCGTCCTCCGCGGCGCGCGCGATCGAGGGCGCGACGGCGCCCTGCCAGCCACGGATCGCGCGGCGCAGCCGCTTGCTGGCCCTCGGCAGGCCTCCGCCCGCCCACGCCGCGAGCCGCCCGCCGCCATCCTGCCTCCGGGCGTGCCGCTCGAACCAGCGCCGCTGCACCTGGCCGTCGCGGACCTCGCCGAGCGCGTCCTGGAGCGCCTTCACCTCGTCCTCGAGCGCCGCGAGGTCGCCGCGGCCGAAGAGCTGGAGCGCGGCGCGCAGCCGCCGCGTCGCGATCCGCATGTCGTGCACCGCGTCCACGTCCGGCTCGCCGTCGCCCGTCCCCACGGCCGCGGCCTCGTACCGGCGCACGTCGTCGAGGCGCGCGCGGACGAGGAGCGGGCCCGCCACGGAGAGCGGCGTGCCGGGCTCGAGCCCGGGGATCTCCGTCGGCTTCGCCACGCGCTAGCTCCCGGCGAGGAGCCGCTCCACGTCCTCGGGCCCGTGCCATCCGAGGACGCGGGGGTGCTTCGGCTCGAAGAACACGGACGACGTGAAGAAGTGCTCGATCTCCTCGAGCACCCGGCCGTCGAGGTCCCGATGCGTGCGCAGCGCGGCGCCGCGGGGGTGGACGAGCGGGAGCGCGAGGATCCGGTCGTTCCGCTCCCGTCCTCCGCCCTTCGCGTCCTGCTCGAGCGCGAGGACCCCGAGTGCGCGGCAGCGGAGGACGACGCCGGGGTAGCTCGCGACGTCCCAGTAGACGAGCGCGTCCACCGGGTCGCCGTCGGAGGCCTTCGTCCCCGGCACGAAGCCCCAGTCGTACGGGTAGGCGAACCCGAGCGGCAGCGGCCGGTGGCCGATCATCACGTCGAGCTCCGGATCGTGCTTGAGCTTGAGCGTCGCGCCGCGCGGCGCCTCGACGACGACGTGGAATCCGCCCTCCGTGCGGGCGGGAACGGACGAGATGGGCATGCCTCGAATCTGCGGTCCGGCGTCACGACCCGCCACCGGCGAGGCGGGCGGCGAGCGAGCGCCTCCCTGGACGCGCTCGACGGTGTGCGCGTCACCTCGCCTTCCGCGCCCCGAGCAGGCGCAAGAGCCTCGCCGTCGCGAGCCAGCGCAGCCGCCCTCCCCCCGGCCGCGGGGCGCCGTCGAGCTCGAGGAGGCACGCGCCGCCTTTGCGAAAGGTGAACAGCGGCTCGGGATCGCCGGCGACGAGGAGCGCCGCGAGGCCAGAGAGGTGCGGCTCGTGCCCGACGAGCGCGACGGTCCCGCCGTGGCGCGACGCGCGGAGCCACTCGAGCAGCTCCTGGGGCGGATGGCCCGGCGCGAGCGCCGGGAGCCCTTCCTCGGGCGAGAGCTCGAACGCGTCCGCGACGATCCGCGCCGTCTCGACGGCCCGGACGAGGGGGCTCGGGACGACGGCGTCGAGCTCCGCGACGAGCGCCATGAGCCCCCGCGCACCCCGGGCCATGCGCCGGCGTCCCTCGGCCGTCAGCGGCCGGCGCGCGTCGGCCGCCTCGCCGCGCGACGAGGCCCGCTCGGCGATGGCGTGGCGAATGAGCAGGAGCTCCATCTCCCTGCTCGATAAGGCCGGGCGCGGCCCGGCGGCAGCGGCGCGCCCCATTCCCGTGCACGCTCGGGGCCCACGCGAGGCGGGCTCCCCCGGTCGCTCGCGCGCCCGACCGGGTGGGGAGCGGGGGCGGACGGCGCGGCCCGTCTTCGTGGCGGCCGCGGCCCGCCGCCGCTTATGAGCGAAGAAAGGATCCCTCAGATGCTCAGAGGCACGGGCGTGTCGCCGGGAGTCGCGCGGGGCAAGGCCCTCGTCATCGCGTGCGGCTACCGGTCCGCGGCCCCCCGGCGCAGCATCCACCCGTCCGAGGTGGAGGGCGAGCGGCTGCGCCTGGACGCAGCCCTGGCCACCGCCGGCGCGGAGCTGGCCGCGCTCCAGGCGGACGTGACCGAGCGGCTCGGCCAGAGCCAGGCCGACATCTTCGGTGCCCAGGCGCTCGCGGTGGACGATCCGGAGCTGCGCGACCGGGTCCTCCGCCGGGTCCGGGAGAAGCTCATCAACGTCGAGGCGGCGCTCTCGGAGGTGATCGACGAGTACCTGCGGATCATCGAGGCGATCCCCGACGCCTACCTCCGCGAGCGCGCGGCCGACGTCCGCGACGTGGGCCGCCGGGTCCTGTCGACGCTCATCGAGCGCCGGGGCCCCTCGAGCCTCGTCATCCCCGCGGGCGCCATCATCGTGACGGAGGAGCTCCTGCCGTCCGTGACGGCGCGCCTCGAGCTCGACCGCGTCGGCGGCCTCGTGACGGAGCGGGGCAACCGGTTCTCGCACAGCTCGATCCTGGCGCGCTCCCTGGGGACCCCCGCCGTCGCCGGGGTGCCCGAGGCGTCGCTCCGGATCAGGACGGGAGATCGGCTGATCGTGGACGGCATCGGGGGCGTGGTCTTCGTCAACCCGGAGCCTGCGCTGGAGCGCGAGTACGATCGCGTGGAGGCGGAGCTCCGCGCCGGCAAGGAGGAGCTCACGCACCTCGTCGGCGTGCCCTCGGTGACGCGCGACGGCACGGCGGTCCCGCTCTACGCCAACGTGAACAAGCTCGCGGACACGGAGTCCGCGCTCCGCTTCGAGGCCGAGGGGATCGGCCTCTACCGCACCGAGTTCGCGTTCTCGATCCGCCCGGCGTTCCCCACCGAGGAGGAGCAGTACGAGTACCTCGCGCGGGCGGCGGAGCGCTTCCACCCGCGGAAGGTCGTCTTCCGTCTCCTCGACCTCGGCGGCGACAAGGTCCTGCCGTACTTCCCCCTGCCGCCCGCCCGCAACCCCTCGCTCGCGCAGCGCGGTGTCCGGCTCCTGCTCCGCCACCCCGAGGTGCTGAAGCCGCAGTTGCGGGCGTTCCTGCGCGTCAGCGCGGATCACCCGGCCTCCATCCTGCTCCCCGTCGTCGGCGGGCTGGAAGAGGTCCGGGAAGCCCGCCGGATGGTGAGGCAGGTGCAGGCGGAGCTCGCCGCCGAGGGCCTGCGCTTCAACCCCGACGTCCCGCTGGGCGCGATGATCGAGGTCCCCTCGGCGGCGCTGATGGCGCGCACGCTGGCGCGGGAGGTCGAGTTCCTGAGCCTCGGGACGAACGACCTCGTGCAGTACGTGCTCGCGGCCGATCGCGAGGACGAGACCATCGCTCCCTACTACCAGCCCCTGCACCCGGGAGTGCTGCGCCTCATCCGCTCCGTCGCGGAGGCCGCGGAGGCCGCCGCCCGTGAGCTCACCATCTGCGGCGAGATGGCCGGCGATCCGCTCCACACCGAGCTCCTCCTCGGCCTCGGCCTGCGCGCGTTCAGCGTCGCCCCGGGCGAGATGCTCGAGGTGAAGAACGCCATCCGCGAGACCCGCCTCGACGCGGCCCGGGAGCTCGCGCAGCGCGCCGTGGAGCTGGGATCGGCCGCGGAGGTCGAGGCGCTGCTCGGCGAGCGGACCCGCCCCCGGAAGGATTGAGCCGCCGGCGGCCGGGCGAGCGAGCGAGCCGCCGGGCAGCGCGCGCGGCTCAGGCCGCGATCGCGCGGCCGGCCCGGACCGCGGCGACGGCGCGGAGGAGGTCGGAAGCGGCGTACGGCTTGGCCAGGTATCCGCTCGCGGCGAGCGCGCCGGGCTCGGCCGACGAGGTGACGAGCACCGGCACCTGGGCGAGCACGGGGTCGCGCAGCTGCTCGCGGCGGAACTCCCAGCCGGACATGACCGGCATCTCGAGGTCGAGCAGGATGAGCTCGGGCGTGAGCTCGCCCGCCTTGAGCCGAGCGAGGGCCTCGCGCCCGTGCCTCGCCGTCACCGTCTCGAAGCCCGCGTCGGTCAGGACCTGGACGACGAGCTCCCGGAGGTCCTCGTCGTCGTCGACCACCATCACCACGCCACCCGTCCGCTCGACCATGCCGTCCTCCCCTCGGACGCCGAGCTCAACGCTACGCCCCGTCCCGCGGCCGTCGAGCTTTCGGCGCCCGGGAACGCCAGCTCTCGTGGGTTCGGCCGACGGGAGGAGCGGCGGAGCCGGCCGGGCGCGTCAGGGACGCTCCGCGTGCCCCAAGTGCGGCCCTCGGCAGGGGGATGCGTGGCGATAGATCCCCGGTCCTTTCCCCAGGGAGATCCCGATGCCGCTCGTTCGCATCTCGCTCAGAGCCGGAAAGCCGGAGGCCTACCGCACCGCCCTCGGCGACGCGGTCCACCGCGCCATGGTGGAGACGATGAACGTCCCCGCGAAGGATCGCTTCCAGGTCATCACCGAGCACGACGCCGCGGGGCTCGTCTACGACCGGTCCTATCTCGACATCGCGCGGAGCGACGATCTCGTCGTCGTGCAGATCACGCTCAACGCGGGACGGACCGTGGAGATGAAGAAGGCGCTCTACGCCCGGATCGCCGAGCTGCTCTCCACGTCACCCGGGGTCCGAAGGGAGGACGTCCTCGTCTCCCTCGTGGAGGTGGGGAAGGAGAACTGGTCGTTCGGGAACGGGATCGCGCAGTACGCGTGACTCAAGGCGCCGCGACCACCCAGACGTCCTTCACGCCCTGCCCATTCGTGTCGCCCGGCTTCTTGTCCCCGACGAACGTGTAGAGCGGCTTGCCCTTGTACGTCGTCTGCTTCTTGCCGTCCTCACGCGTGATGGCGCCGAAGTCGCCCGCGCTCGGCCCCCCCGCCGGCTCGACCTTCTCGCGGTAGTAGATCGGCCAGTTCGCCACGCACGACCCTGCGCACGCGCTCTTCCCGCCCGCGTCCATCTTGAACACGTAGAGCGTCATGCCCTTGTCGTCGGTGAGGTAGCTCCCGACCTTCTCGCTCTTCGCCACCGTGACCGTGTCGCCGGCCGCCCGCGCGCCACCGGCGAGCCCTAGGACGGCGGCGGAGGCGATCGCCGCCACGAACCCACGCTTCGAAACGCGCATCTCGAGTCCCTCCCGCCCGTACGGGCGCGATGAACGTAGGGCGAGGAGGCCCTCGCGATCGCGGCTCGCGCGGGGCCATCGTCGCCTTTGCGCGGGTGCTGCCTTGGCGGGAACCGCGCGCGGTCGGGCGCGCGCGCCGGCGGGGTCAAGGCGCCGCGAGGAAGGGCGCTGCGGCGCGGTCGACGAGCCAGAGGACCGAGCCGTGCGCCGGCCGGACGCGCGCCGCGGGGAGCGCCTCCGCCCCGCTCTCGCCGGAGAGCACGCGCGCGAGCGCCGGCGCCTTCTGCGCGCCCGAGACGAGGAAGACGGCGTGCGCCGCCGCCTGCAGCGCGCGCAGGGTGAGCGTGATCCGGGCGGGGCCCGCGGCGGGCGCGGGCACCGCGGCGACGAGCCGCGACGGCTCGTCGATCGCGGGGCTCCCCGGGAACAGCGAGGCGGTGTGACCGTCCGCGCCCATCCCGAGCAGCAGGAGATCGAAGCGGGGCGCGACGCCGAAGAAGGCGCGCAGCGCGTCCTCGTAGGAGCGGGCGGCCGCGCCGGGCTCGTCCTCCCCGCGGATCCGGTGGACGTTCTCCGGCGGGAGCGCCACGGACGAGAGGAGCGCGCCGCGCGCCATGCCGTAGTTCGACCGCGGGTCGTCGGGCGGCACCGCCCGCTCGTCCCCGAAGAACACGTGCGTGCGCGCCCACGGGAGCGCGTCGCGGTAGGGGGCGGCGGGATCGGCGAGCAGCGCGTAGACCGCGCGCGGGGTCGCGCCGCCGGAGAGCGCGACCGCGAAGCGCCCCGACGCGGCCACCGCCGCGAGGGCCCGGAGGCGCCACTCGTCGGCGGCGGCGCGAGCGAGCGCGACGTGGTCGTCGAGGACCCGCACCTCCCGCCCGGACGTGTCCCCCTCCGCGCCCACGCGGCCCGCCCTCAGCCCACCACCCAGCGCCGCCCGTCGCGGCGCAGGAGCGTGTCCGCCGCCGGAGGCCCCCAGGAGCCGGCGGCGTAGTTCGGGAAGTCGGGGGCGGGGCGGCTCGACCACGCGTCGAGGATCGGGGTCATGATCCGCCACGCCGCCTCGACCATGTCGGCGCGGTGGAAGAGCGTCGAGTCGCCCACCAGCGCGTCGTACAGGAGCCGCTCGTACCCCGTCGCCGCGCACCCCTCGCCGATGCTCCCGTAGTCGAAGGAGAGCCGCACGTCCTCGACCCGGATGGCGGCGCCCGGCGCCTTCGCCTTGATGTCGAAGGAGATCGCCTCGTCGGGCTGGATGTGGATGTGGAGCCGGTTCGGCTCGAGCTCCGCGACGCCCGACTGCTGGAAGAGCGTGAGCGGCGGCTTCCGGAACTGGACCACGATCTCGGTGCAGCGGCGCGCGAGCCGCTTGCCCGATCTGACGTAGAAGGGCACCCCGGACCAGCGCCAGCTGTCCAGGTCGAGCCGCACGGCCGCGTAGGTCTCGATCGTCGACTGCGGGTCCACGTCCGGCTCCGACCGGTAGCCGGGCACGCGCGCCCCGGCGATCGTCCCCTCCCCGTACTGCCCGCGGACGGCGCCCGTCGCGCGGATCGTCTGGAGCACCTTCACCTTCTCGGCGTGGACCGCGTCGGCGTCGAGGCTCGCGAGCGGCTCCATGGCGACGAGCGTGACGAGCTGGAGGACGTGGTTCTGGAGGACGTCCCGCAGCGCCCCCGCGCTCTCGTAATAGGAGCCGCGCCCCTCCATCCCGAGGTCCTCCGCCACGGTGATCTGGACGTGGTCGACGTAGCGGCGGTTCCAGATGGGCTCGAACACGCCGTTCCCGAAGCGGAAGACGAGGATGTTCTGGACCGTCTCCTTCCCGAGGTAGTGATCGATCCGGAAGATCTGATCTTCCCGCAGCACCGCGTGCAGCTCCGCGCCGAGGGCCTTCGCCGAGGCGAGATCGCGCCCGAACGGCTTCTCCACGACCACGCGCCGCCACCCCTGCGCCTCGCGGGTGAGCCCCGCGGCCTCCAGGCGGCGGACGATCGTCCCGAACGCCGCGGGCGGCGTCGCGAGGTAGAAGAGGACGTTCCCGCCGGTCCGGTGGCGCGCGGACACCTCGGCGAGGCGGGCCTTCAGCCACCCGTAGGTGGCGGGGTCCTCGAACGCGCCCTGCACGACGCACATCCGCTCGACGAAGCCGTCGAAGCTGCGCTCGTCCTCCGGCGGGCACGCCGCGACCTCGCGCACGCTCGCGCCGATCGCCTCGCGGTACGCGGTGTCGGAGGCGACCTTGCGCCCGACGCCGATGATGGCGAAGTCCTCGGGCAAGAGCCCGTTCGACCACAGGTTCCACAGCGAGGGGAAGAGCTTGCGGCGCGCGAGATCGCCCGTGCCTCCGAAGATCACGAGCGCGGCGGGGTCGGCCGGCCGCTCGAGCGGAGCCGGCTTCGGCTTGCCTCCCTCGTCGGGCGCGATCCGCGCCTCGGGCTCGCTCATCGCCGTCGCTCCCGGGAGGTCCCCGGCGCCGACCCGGGCGCGCTCGGCGGCGGGGCCTCCGCGTGGCCGCCGAATTGCCGCCGCATCGCCGAGAGGAGCTTCTCGCCGAACGTGTGGTCCTGCCTCGAGCGGAACCGGGCGTAGAGCGCCGCGGAGATGACGGTCGCCGGGACCGCCTCCTCCACAGCGGCCTGCACCGTCCAGCGCCCCTCGCCGGAGTCCGGCACCCTGCCCCCGAACGCGTCGAGCCCGGGGTCCTGCGCGAGGGCCGCGGCGGCGAGGTCGAGGAGCCAGGAGGAGACGACGCTGCCGCGTCTCCAGACCTCGGCCACCTCGGCGAGATCGAGCCGGTAGCGGAGCTCCTCGGGCACCTCGTCCCCGGCGGCGCCGCGCAGGATGTCGAACCCCTCGGCGAACGCCTGCATGAGGGCGTACTCGATGCCGTTGTGGACCATCTTCACGAAGTGCCCGGCGCCCGCCGGACCGCAGTGGAGCCAGCCGTCGTCGGCGGTGCCCGTCCGGCCCTCGCGGCCGGGCGTGGCCGGCACCGCGGCGCGCCCCGGCGCGAGCGAGCGGAAGACCGGCTCGAGGAGGCGGACCGCCTCGGCGTCCCCGCCGATCATCAGGCTGTACCCGCGCTCGAGCCCGAAGACGCCGCCGCTCGTGCCGACGTCCACGTACCGGACGCCCTTCGCCGCGAGGCGCCCTGCCCGCCGCACGTCGTCCTTGAACCAGGAGTTGCCCCCGTCCACGACCACGTCGCCCGCCTGGAGCCGGTCCGCCAGCGCCGAGACCGTCTCCTCGGTGGGCGCTCCCGCGGGCAGCATGACCCAGACCGCCCGCGGAGGGGCGAGGCGGCCGACGAGCGCCTCGAGCGACGGCGCCGCGGCCGCTCCCTCCCGCTCCAGGGCCGCTCCCGCCGCGGGCTCGCGGTCGTACGCGACGACGCGGTGACCGGCGCGCAGGAGGCGCCGCGCCATGTTCGATCCCATCCGCCCGAGCCCGACCATCCCGAGGTGCATCGCGCCGTCTCCTCTCATGGGGCCGCGGGCGCGCCGAGCCCCGCGCGCCGCGCCTCGATCGTGGCGAGGAGCGCCTGGAACGGCTCGGCGAACTTCCGGACCCCCTCCGCGAGCACCTCGTCCGTGACCGCGTCCATCGAGATCCCGAGCGCCCTCAGCGCCGTGAGGTCGGCGTGGGCTCCCGGCACGTCCTCCTCGAGCGTGGGGCGCACCGTGAGGCCGCGGCGGAGGGCCTCGAGCGTGTCCGGCGGCACCGTGTCCACCGTGTCCGGGCCGACCAGCGCCTCGACGTACATGAGCTCCGGGTAGCGCGGATCCTTCACGCTCGTGCTCGCGAAGAGCACGCGCTGCGTGCGGGCGCCGCGGGCCGCGAGCCGCTGCCAGCGCCCGGTCGCGACGAGGGCCTTGTAGTCCTGGTAGGCCAGCTTCGCGTTGGCGATGCCGGCCTTGCCGCGGAGCGCCACGATGCGCTCGCGCTCGCTCGGCCCCGCCGCGCGGCCGGCCAGCGCGTCGAGCCGGCGGTCCACCGCGGTGTCGATCCGCGAGACGAAGAAGCTCGCCACGCTCGCCGCCCGCGAGAGCTCCTCTCCCCTGGCCGCGCGCGCCTCGAGCCCGGCCATCCAGGCCTCCGCGGCCAGTCGGTACGCCGAGCGCGCGAACAGCAGCGTGACGTTCACGTTCACGCCCTCGGCGGCCAGCGCCTCGATGGCCGGCATGCCCTCGGGCGTGCCCGGGACCTTGATGAAGACGTTCGGTCGCGAGAGCGCCCTCCACAGACGGAGGCCCTCCTCGATCGTCCCTCGCGTGTCCTTCGCCAGGAGCGGCGAGACCTCCAGGCTCACGAAGCCGTCGCGCCCGTCCATCGCGTCCCAGACCGGGCGCAGGAGATCGGCCGCCGCGCGCAGGTCCTGGAGCGCCAGCGCCTCGAAGATCGCCTTCGCGTCCGCGGTCCCCCGCCCCAGCGCGGCGATGTCGGCGTCGTAGTCGGCGGTGCCCGCGATCGCCTTCTCGTAGATGGACGGGTTCGTGGTGAGCCCGCGGACGCCGTCCTCGACGAGCCGCGCGAGCGACCCGGTGCGGAGGAGATCCCGCTTCAGCCCGTCGTACCAGAGGCTCTGCCCGTACCTCGCGAGCTCACGGATCGGCTCGATCATGTGCGCCTCCTTGCAGCGCCCGCGCCTCGATGGAGCGCGTCAGCGAGACCCGACGGCGGTGCCGCTCCTCGGCGGAGGGGCGGGCGCCGAGGAAGGCCCGGACGATCTCCCGCGCGAGCGCCTCCCCGACGACCCGCGCCCCGAGCGCGAGGACGTTCATCGCGTCGTGCTCGACGCCCTGGTGCGCCGAGTAGGTGTCGTGGCACACGCCGGCATAGACGCCCGGCAGCTTGTTCGCGGCGATGGCCACCCCCACGCCGCTCCCGCACACGAGGACGCCGCGCTCGGCCCGGCCGGACCGGACGGCCTCGCCCACCCGCACCGCGTGCTCCGGGTAGTCGTCCTCCGGTCCCGGCGCGCGCGGGGCGAGATCGACGATCTCGTGGCCGCCGGCGGCGAGGTCCTCGCGCAGCGCCTCCTTCAGGGCGAAGCCGGCGTGGTCGGCGGCGAGGGCGACGCGCACGGGCGCTAGCCCTCCCCGCGCGCGAGGAGCGCGCTCGCGGTCGAGACGATCGCGTCCGGCGTGAACCCGAAGCGCGTCTGCAGCGCCTTGAGCGGCGCGGAGGCGCCGAAGGTGCGCATCCCGACGACGGCGCCTTCGCTCCCCACGTAGCGATCCCAGCCGAACGTGGAGGCCTGCTCCACCGCGACGCGCGCCTTCACCTCGGGTGGGAGCACGCTCGCGCGGTACTCCGGCGGCTGCTGCTCGAAGAGCTCGAACGACGGCATGCTCACCACGCGCGCGCGGACGCCCCGCGCCGAGAGCGTCTCCCAGGCCGCGAGGGCGAGGTGCACCTCGCTCCCGGTGGCGAGGAGCAGCAGCGCGGGGCGCCCGCCGGGGGCGTCGGCGAGCACGTAGGCGCCGCGCGCGAGTCCCGACGCCGGGGCGTAGCGGGTGCGATCGAGGATCGGCACCGGCTGGCGGGTGAGCACGAGGGCCACCGGGCCGTAGCGCCGCTGCATCACGACGCGCCAGGCCTCCACCACCTCGTTCGCGTCCGCCGGGCGGAGCGTGACGAGGCCCGGGATCGCCCGGAGGGAGGCGAGGTGCTCCACGGGCTGGTGCGTGGGGCCGTCCTCGCCGAGCCCGATGGAGTCGTGCGTGAAGACGGCGATGACGGGGAGCTCCATGAGCGCGGAGAGCCGCAGCGCGGGGCGCATGTAGTCGCTGAAGACGAGGAAGGTCGCCTCGAAGGGGCGCAGCTTCGTGAGCGAGAGGCCATTCGTCACCGCGCCCATGGCGTGCTCGCGGATCCCGAAGTGCAGGTTCCTGCCGCCGGGGGTGTCCGCCTCGAGGTCCAGGGCGCCGTCGAGGGCGAGGCGGGTCTTCGTGGAGGGCGCGAGATCGGCGGCGCCGCCGAGGAGCCAGGGGACGTTCGCGGCGACGGCGGTCGCGACCTTCCCGGACGCGTCGCGCGTGGCGATCCCCTTCGCGTCGGCCGGGAACGCCGGGAGCCCCCGGTCCCACGCCTCCGGCAGCTCGCGGCGCTGGATCCGCTCGAGCTCGCCGGCGAGGTCCGGGTGGCGCGCCCGGTACGCGGCGAACGTCCGCTCCCACGCGCCGCGCAGGCGCGCGCCGCGGGCCCCGATCCCCGCGCGGAAGTTCTCGCGCACTCCCTCCGGCACGAGGAACCGGCCGTCCTCCGGCCACCCGTAGCGCCGCTTCGTGTCGCGGACCTCGTCCTCGCCGAGGGGCTCGCCGTGCGCCTCGGAGGTGTCCTGCTTCCGCGGCGCGCCCCAGGCGATGTGGCTGTCCACCACGATCAGCGTCGGGCGGTCGCGGGTCGCGCGGAACTGCTCGAGCGCGCGAGCGAGCGCGTCGAGGTCGTTCGCGTCGCCCACGCGCGTCACGCTCCACCCGAGCGCGATGAAGCGGCACGCCACGTCCTCGCTGAAGGCGAGCTCGGTCCGCCCCTCGATGGTGATCCGGTTGTTGTCGTAGATCCAGCAGAGGTTCGGCAGCCGGAGGTGGCCCGCGAGCGACGCCGCCTCCTCGGAGATCCCCTCCATGAGGTCGCCGTCCCCGCACAGCGCGTAGACGTCGTAGTCGAACAGCGTGAGGTCGGGGCGGTTGTACCGGGCGGCGAGCCAGCGGCCGCCGATCGCGAGGCCGACGCTCGTCGCGACGCCCTGCCCGAGCGGACCGGTCGTCGCCTCGACGCCGCTCGTCCACCGGTACTCGGGGTGTCCGGGGCACTTGCTGTCGAGCTGGCGGAACCGCTCGATGTCCGCGAGCTCGACGGCCAGCCGGCCCAGCGTCTCGTAGTCGGGATCGACGGCCTTCACCCCCGCGAGGTGGAGCAGCCCGTAGAGGAGCATCGACGCGTGCCCGTTCGAGAGCACGAAGCGGTCGCGGTCCGGCCAGACCGGATCCTCGGGGTCGTATCGCAGGAAGCGTTGCCACAGCACGTAGCCCACCGGCGCGAGGGCCATGGGCGTGCCCGGGTGGCCCGAGCGCGCCTTCTGGACGGCGTCCATGGCGAGGGTGCGGAGCGTCGCCACCGAGAGCTGGTCGACATCGCGGTCCACCACGGCTCCTGATCTGGATGCGACGCGCGCCGATCGCATCCCCTCGGCGCTCGCGTACCGGATCGTCCTGCGAGTGCGCGAGCGCCCGCACGGACGCGCGCTCCGTGCGCTCTTCTCAACCGCGCGCCGGGACCTCCATCGCGCGGCGCGCGGCGCCGAGGAGCCCGGCGCGGTCGTCGAGGATGACGTGGACCGGGATCTCCTCGAGCAGCGCGGCGAGCCGTCCCTTGTCCGTGAAGACCTCGTGGAACACCCCGCGCCGGAGCCAGGGCAAGATGTGCGGCGCGATGCCGCCGCCGAGGAAGACGCCGCCCGTCGCGAGCACGCGGAGGGCGAGGTTCCCCGCCTCGGCGGCGTACGCCGAGGCGAACAGATCGAGCGCCGCCGCGCAGACGGGATCGCGCCCCTCGAGCGCGGCCGACGACACGGCCTTCGCCGCGCCCGCGCCGGCGATCGCGCGGACGAGCTCCGGCGGCTCCGGGACCCCGCTCCGCTCGCGGAGGAAGCGGTACGCGTCGCCGAGCCCGGGGCCGGAGAGCACGCGCTCCCAGCTCACGCGGCCGTGGCGCGCCCGGAGCCAGCGGAGGAGCTCGATCTCGAGGTCGGTGCGCGGCGCGAAGTCCGCGTGCCCCCCCTCGCTCGGGAGCGCGACGAGGCGGCCGGAGATGGACAGGAGCGCCGCCTCGCCGAGCCCCGTCCCCGCCGCGATCACGGCCCGCGCCGCGGACGGGTCCGGGCGGCCCGCGTGGATCGTCCCGAGCGCGTCCGCGCCGAGCACGTCCAGTGACCACGCGAGCGCCTCGAGGTCGTTCATGAGCACGACCTCGGCGAGCCCGAGCGCCGCCGCGAGGCGATCCGCGTCGACCACCCAGGGCAGGTTCGTGGTCACGACGACGCCGGCCCGCAGCGGCCCGGCCACGCCGAACGCCGCCGAGTCGATGGAGCCGCCCTCCTCGCGCAGGAAGCGCTCCAGGATCTCCTCGAGGCGGCCGAAGCGGTCGCTCGGGTAGATCCGGAGGGCGCGCAGCGCGGGCCGTCCGCCCCGGACGTCGAAGGTGGCGAGGCGGGCGTTCGTCCCGCCGATGTCCCCTGCCAGGATCACGAGCCTCTCCGGGCCGCCTCGATCGTGCGAACCTCGCTCATCGCGTCCCATGCCGCGCCCGAGCGCGCAGGGCTCGTCTCGCACGGGCCATCGGGGCGGTGCGCGCTCCTGGCCTTGCGCGCGAGGCGCGCGGGTCGAAGATCCGGCACCGACGGGGTGCGCCGGCAAATGCCCGATAGGATCCTGGTCCTCAACGCGGGCTCGTCGTCCATCAAGTTCTCGCTCTTCCGCGGGCGCGATGGGGCGCTCGCGGCCGACGTCCGCGGCCAGGTCGACGGGCTCTCGCCCGAGGGCGCGCCGCGCTTCGTGGCGCGCGGGCCGGGCGGCGCGGTGCTCGCGGAGCGTCGCTGGCCGGCGAGCGCGTACCTCGACCACGCGGGCGCGGTGCGGGCGCTCCTCGACTTCGTCCGCGGGGCGGCGGAGGGCGGGGCGCTCGCGGGCGCGGCGCACCGGGTGGTGCACGGCGGCGCCGTCTTCGCCGGGCCGGAGCTCGTCGACGACGGCGTGCTCGCCCGGCTCCAGACCTTCGTCCCGCTCGCGCCACTCCACCAGCCGCACGGCCTCGCGCCCATCCGCATCCTGCGCGAGCTCGACCCGGCGCTCCCGCAGGTCGCCTGCTTCGACACCGCCTTCCACCGCACCCTGCCCCCCGTGGCCGAGCGCTTCGCGCTCCCCGAGGAGCTGCACGCGGCGGGCCTCCGGCGCTACGGCTTCCACGGTCTCTCGTACGAGTACGTAGCCTCGACGCTCGGGTCGCTCGATCCCGCCGCCGCGTCCGGGCGGACGGTCGTCATGCACCTCGGCAGCGGCGCCAGCATGTGCGCCCTGCTCGAGGGTCGCAGCGTCGCGACGACGATGGGGTTCAGCGTGCTCGACGGGCTCTGCATGGGGACCCGCTGTGGCGCGCTGGATCCGGGCGTCGTGCTCTGGCTCGCGAGCGAGCGGGGCCTGGATCCGCGCGCGATCGAGCGGCTCCTGTACGACGAGTCCGGGCTCCTCGGGGTGTCGGGCATCTCGAGCGATCTCCGGACGCTGCTCGCCTCGCCCGATCCGCGCGCGCGGCTCGCCGTGGACCTCTTCGTCTACCGGATCGACCGCGAGCTGGGGTCCCTCGCGGCGGCGCTCGGCGGACTCGACGCCGTCGTGTTCACGGCGGGTATCGGCGAGAACTCCGCCGAGATCCGGGCGCGGGTCTGCCGCGACGCCGCCTGGCTCGGCCTCGAGCTCGATCCTGCGGCGAACGCCGCGGGGGGCCCGCGGATCTCCGGCGGCCGGAGCCGCGTGTCCGCCTGGGTGGTCCGCACCGACGAGGAGCTGATGATCGCGCGGCACGCGCGCCGGATCCTGGCGCGCGCGGTCGCGGGGGAGGGACGAGCCGTGAGCGAGCAAGCGCCGAGGACCCCGGGAATCGCCGACCTGTCCGCGTTCGGGCCTGCGCGCTCCACCGTGCGCGGAGCGCCGCTCGCGCCCGAGGAGGTGGGCCGGATCGACGCCTTCTGGCGCGCCTGCAACTACCTCGCGCTCGGCATGATCTTCCTGCAGGACAACCCGCTCCTGCGCGAGCCGCTCCGCCCCGAGCACGTGAAGAACCGGCTCCTCGGCCACTGGGGCGCGAGCCCGGCCCTGTCGTTCGTCTACGCGCACCTCGACCGGATCATCCGCGCGCGCAACCTGGACGTGCTCTTCCTGGCGGGGCCGGGGCACGGCGCGCCCGGCGTGCTCGGCCCGGTCTACCTCGAGGGCACCTACTCCGAGGTCTACCCGGACAAGAGCCTCGACGAGGAGGGGCTCCGGCGCCTCTTCAAGCAGTTCTCGTTCCCGGGCGGCGTCGGCAGCCACTGCACGCCCGAGCTGCCGGGCTCGATCCACGAGGGCGGAGAGCTCGGGTACGTGCTCTCCCACGCCTGCGGCGCCGCGTTCGACGACCCGGACCTCATCGTCGCGGCCGTCGTGGGGGACGGCGAGGCCGAGACCGGCCCGCTCGCGACGTCGTGGCACGTGAACAAGTTCCTGAACCCGATCCGCGACGGCGCGGTCCTCCCGATCCTGTCCCTGAACGGCTACAAGATCGACAACCCCACCCTGCTCTCCCGCATCCCCTCGGACGAGCTCACGCAGCTCCTCGCCGGCTACGGCTGGACGCCCTTCCTCGTGGAGGGCTCCGAGCCCGAGTCGATGCACCAGGCGATGGCGGCCACCCTCGATCGCTGCGTGGAGCTCGTGCGCGGGGCGCAGGCCGAGGCACGCCGGACCGGCGTCGCCGCCCGGCCGCGCTGGCCGATGATCGTGCTGCGCGCGCCCAAGGGCTGGACGGCGCCGGCCGAGCTGGACGGCCACGCGCTCGAGGGCTCCTGGCGCGCGCACCAGGTCCCCATCCCGGGCGTCAAGCGGGACCCCGCCCGGCTCGCGCTGCTCGAGCGCTGGCTCCGGAGCTACCGCCCCGAGGAGCTCTTCGACGCGGCGGGCGCGCCGGTCGCCGCCGTGCGCGAGGCGGCGCCCCGGGGGCCGCGCCGCATGGGCGCGAGCGCGCGCGCCAACGGCGGGCTCCTCAAGAAGGCGCTCCGGCTCCCCGACTTCCGGGACTACGCGGTGACGGTGGAGTCGCCCGGGGGCTCGCAGGCGGGGAACACCGGTCCGCTCGGCGCCTTCCTGCGCGACGTGCTGCGCGCGAACGACCGGAACTTCCGGTTCTTCTCGCCCGACGAGACCACCTCGAACCGGCTCGACGCGGTGTACGAGGCGTCGGGGAAGCTCTGGCTCGGCGCGAGCCTCCCGGAGGACGCCGACGGCGGCCGGCTCGCCCCCGACGGCCGCGCCGTCGAGGTGCTCTCGGAGCACACGCTCGAGGGGATGCTGGAGGGCTACCTCCTGACCGGGCGCCACGGGCTCCTCGCGTCCTACGAGGCGTTCGTCCACATCATCGACTCGATGTTCAACCAGCACGCGAAGTGGCTCTCCATCTGCAACCGCCTCTCGTGGCGCGAGGAGATCGCGTCGCTCAACCTGCTCGTCACCTCGACCGTCTGGCGCCAGGACCACAACGGCTTCACCCACCAGGACCCCGGGTTCCTGGACGTGGTGGTGAACAAGAGCGCCGAGGTGACCCGCATCTACCTCCCGCCCGACGCGAACTGCCTGCTCTCGGTGGCGGACCACTGCCTCCGGAGCGAGAACTACGTGAACGTGATCGTCGCCGACAAGCAGGTCCACCTTCAGTACCTCTCGATGGAGGCGGCCGTCGCGCACTGCGCGAAGGGGATCGGCATCTGGGACTGGGCGAGCAGCGACGAGGGGCACGACCCCGACGTCGTCATGGCGTGCGCCGGCGACGTCGCCACGCTGGAGGCGCTGGCCGCCACGGCCATGCTGCGGGAGGCGTTCCCCGACCTGCGCCTCCGCTTCGTGAACGTCGTGGACCTGTTCAAGCTCCAGCCGGAGACGGAGCACCCGCACGGCCTCTCCGACCGGGACTTCGACTCGCTCTTCACCGGGGACGCGCCGATCATCTTCAACTTCCACGGCTACCCCTGGCTCGTCCACCGGCTCGCCTACCGCCGCAGGAACCACCCGAACCTGCACGTGCGCGGCTACAAGGAGAAGGGGAGCATCAACACGCCCCTCGAGCTCGCGATCGAGAACCAGATCGACCGGTTCAGCCTGGCCATGGACGTGATCGACCGCGTGCCGCGGCTGCTCGGCCCGGGCGCTCACGCCAAGGAGCGGTTCCGCAACCGGCAGATCCAGTGCCGGCTGCACGCCCAGGAGTACGGCATCGACCCGCCCGACATCGTGGGCTGGCGGTGGCCGGCGGGGGACGCCGTTGGCCGCGATTAGCCCCACGGACGCATCTCCTCAGCGCCGCGCCGTCGCGGACGTCGTCGCCGCGCTCGCGAGCGACGCGCGGCGCGGGCTCTCGGGCGGCGCGGTCGAGGAGCGCCTCCGGCGCCACGGCAGGAACGAGCTGCCCTCGCCGCCGCCGGTCCCCGCCTGGCGACGCTTCCTCGCCCAGTTCGCGGACGTCCTCACGATCCTGCTGCTCGTCGCGACGGTGGTCTCCTTCGTCGCCTGGTGGATCGAGCGGGAGACCCCGCTCCCGTACGAGACGCTCACCATCGTCGCGATCGTCCTCCTCAACGGCGTGCTGGGCTTCGTCCAGGAGAGCCGGGCCGAGCAGGCGGTCGCGGCGCTCCGGGCGATGACCGCCCCGACGGCCCGCGTCCTGCGCGACGGGAAGCAGGAGCTCGTCCCGACCGCCGGGCTCGTGCCGGGCGACGTCCTGCTCCTCGAGGAGGGCGACACGGTCCCGGCGGACGCCCGCGTGCTCGAGGCGATCGCGCTCCGGGTCGCCGAGGCGGCCCTCACGGGCGAGAGCACGCCCGTCTCGAAGGACAGCGCCCCGCTCGCCGTCGAGGCCGGGATCGCCGATCGGACGAACATGGTGTGGAGCGGCACGGCCATCGCCTCCGGCCGCGGCCGGGCCGTCGTCACCGCCACCGGACCCTCGACGGAGCTCGGCCGGATCGCCGGCTCGCTCCAGGAGACCGAGGAGGTCGCGACGCCGCTCCAGCGGGAGCTCGACCGCGTGGGCAAGCAGCTCGGCGTCGCGGTCGTCGCGATCGCGCTCGCGATCAGCGCGACGATCCTGGTGCTGGAGGAGCTGCGGTCGCTCACCGACCTGGTCGACGTGCTGCTCCTGGCGGTCTCGCTCGCCGTGGCCGCCGTCCCGGAGGGGCTCACGGCGATCACGACGATCGTGCTCTCGCTCGGGACGCAGCGCATGGCCGCGCGCCACGTCATCGTGCGCAAGCTCTCGGCGGTCGAGACGCTCGGCTCGACCACGACGATCTGCTCCGACAAGACCGGGACCCTGACCCGGAACGAGATGACCGTCCGCGCCGTCGTCACGGCGAGCGGCGCCGTCGAGCTGAGCGGGACGGGCTACGATCCCACCGGCGAGGTGCGGAGGGACGGCGCGCCGGTGGAGGACCCCGCGCTGCTGGAGGAGGTGGAGAAGACGCTCGGCGCCGGGCGGCTCGCGAGCAACGCCACGCTCGTCGAGCAGGACGGCCGCTTCACGATCCAGGGCGATCCGACCGAGGGCGCGCTCCTCGTCGCCGCGAGGAAGGTGGGGCTCGCCGCGGAGGAGCTCGAGGCGCGCTACCCGCGCGTCGGCGAGGTGCCGTTCTCCTCGGACCGCAAGATGATGAGCACCGCCCACGCGGACGCCGAGCAGGAGCGGGTGCTCGTGTTCGCGAAGGGGGCGCCCGACATCCTGCTCGCGCGCTGCACGCAGGAGCGGGTCGGCCAGGGGACGAGGGCGCTCGGCGAGGAGCGCCGCGCGGAGCTCTCGCGCGCCGTCGACAGGCTCGCCGCGTCGGCGCTGCGGACGCTGGGCGTCGCCTACCGCACGCTGGGCCGGGACGCGGTCACCGGCGAGCTGACGGACGAGGTCGAGCAGGAGCTCGTGTTCCTCGGGGTGGTCGGCATGATCGACCCGCCGCGCCCGGAGGCCCGCGCCTCGGTCGCGCAGGCGCAGGGCGCAGGCGTCCGGCCCGTGATGATCACCGGCGACCACCCGATCACCGCGGCGGCCATCTCCGCCGAGCTGGGCATCGCCGCCGCCGGCGCCAGGGTGCTGACCGGCGCCGAGCTCCAGCGCATGGACGACGAGGCGTTGCGCGAGGCCGCCCGCGACGTCTCCGTCTACGCCCGGGTGTCCGCCGAGCACAAGCTGCGGATCGTCCGGGCGCTGCGCGCGAACGGCGAGATCATCGCCATGACCGGCGATGGCGTGAACGACGCCCCGGCGCTGAAGGCGGCGGACATCGGCGTGGCGATGGGCATCACCGGGACCGACGTCGCGAAGGGCGCCGCCGACATGATCCTCACCGACGACAACTTCGCCTCCATCGTCGCCGCCGTCGAGGAGGGCCGCTCGATCTTCGCCAACATCCAGCGCTTCCTGCGCTACCTGCTCTCGTCGAACATCGGCGAGGTGCTCGTCATGCTCCTGGGCGTGCTGCTCGCCGGGGTCGTCGGCCTCGCGCCCGAGGAGGGCTCGGCGGTCGTCGTCCCGCTGCTCGCGACCCAGATCCTCTGGATCAACCTCTTGACCGACTCGGGCCCGGCGCTGGCGCTCGGGGTCGAGCCCCCGGACCGTGACGTCATGCTCGAGCCGCCGCGCGACCCCCGGAGCCGGGTGATCGACGCACGGACCTGGCTCGATCTCATCCTGGTCGGCGTGGTCATGGCCGCCGGGACGCTCGCGGTGATGGACCTCGCCTTGCCCGGCGGGCTCCTCGGCGGCGGCGCCTCGGCGCCGGGGCAGGGCCTCCGCCGTGCCCAGACCCTGGCGTTCACCACCCTCGTCCTGTTCCAGCTGTTCAACGCCTTCAACGCCCGCTTCGTGGCCCGCAGCGCCTTCCACCGGGCCTTCGCCAACCGCTGGCTCTGGCTCGCGGTGGCGATCTCGGCGGGCCTGCAGGTCGCCGTGGTCCACGCCCCGTTCCTCCAGCGTCCGTTCCGGACCGTCGCGCTCGACGCGAAGGACTGGCTCCTCTGCGTCGCCGTCGCGAGCTCCGTGCTGTGGGTGATGGAGGCGAAGAAGGCGGTGGTGCGGCTCGCCGCGCGGTCCGGCGCCGGGCGGCTGCCGCGAACGCGCCCGGCCTGAGCGCGAAGCGCCGCGGCAACAGGGACGCGGCAGACCTGCTTACCGGTACGTCAGCCGTCTCGGCGCGGCCCAGATGGGCTCGGCGGACGCCCGCGCGCGGGCCGCACGACCGAGCGGCGCGTCGCCCGAGCGGAGCGCGACGCGCCCCGCCGAGGCCCCGACACGGCAGCGCGCGCCGTGCATCGGTGAGGAGAGCTCGACGAGGAGGTACGACATGGCCCCGACTCGCCCGGGGTTCCGCCTGGGCATCTACGTCTTCAAGGACGCCGAGATCGTCGACTTCGCCGCTCCGCACGGCGTCTTCTCGGTGGCGCGCCGGTACGATCCGGAGCTGGACGCGTTCCTGGTCGCGGACGCGATGCGCCCGGTGCAGGCCCAGGCCGGCTTCACGGTCCTGCCGAACTACGGCTTCTCGGACCGCCCTGCGATGGACGCATTCCTGATCCCGGGGGGCTACGGCACGAGGCAGGAGCTGCACAACCGGCGCCTCCACGAGTTCATCCGCAGCCAGCCCCAGGAGACGCTCCTCGTCTCCGTCTGCACGGGCTCCTGGATCTACGGCGCGATGGGCCTGCTCGACGGCCTCCCCGCGACGAACCGCAAGGAGCCGGACCGCGCCGAGGCGACGCCGCCGGGCCTCGTGCCGCTCGAGCGGCTCGCGCGGATCGCGCCGGCGTGCAAGCCGAGCCGCGCCCGCGTCGTCGACGCCGGACGGATCATCACCGCGGGGGGGATCACGTCGGGGATGGAGATGGGCTTCCATCTGCTCCGCCGCGCCGGGTATCCGGAGAGCTTCATCGCCGACGTCGCGCGCGTCATGGAGTACACCGCGGCGTACGAGCTGTACCGGGACGATCGCGAGGAGCCGCGGAGCTGATGGCGCCCGTCGCTTGCGTCGAGCCGTCGCGAGACGCGCGATGCCGTCGCCGAGCCGGGCCCGGGCTCGCCGGTCGCGGTGGACCGGCGGGCGCGGGCCCGGAGCTTCAGGAGCGACGCTCCCGGCGCGGCGGAGCGCGCCGGGAGCGGGCGTCGCCTACAGGCAGGTCGCCGCGCAGGCCGCCGCCGGCGTCGCCGCCTTCAGCGCCTCGTCCGTCGCCTGCAGCACCTCGAACACGAACGTCGGGTTGTGGATGGCGTTCGAGCCGTCGTTCACGAGGCCGAGGTTCCACAGCGACCGCGAGAGGACGCCGTCCACGCCGGCGAGCGCGAACGCGCCCGTCGCGTCCATGACCTTCCCGGCCGAGGCGCGGACCGTCTTGGTCGAGACCGTTCCCGACGGGAACGTGACGTCCACCGCCGCGACGAGGTTGAACACGATGGTCGTGCCCTCCACGTCGATGCTCGCGATGTTCGTGAGCGCGAGGACGAGCGGCGTGCCCTCAGGGGCTCCGTGGCCCGCGCCCGCGGGCGTGACGGTGAACCCGGCGGTGCCGGCCACCGCGGCCTCGAGGGTCGCGCTGAGCTGCGCGATGACCTGGGCGCGCGCGTTCGCGTACGCCGTCTCGATGGCCTCGCCGTTCACCTCTTCGCCGTGGCACTCCTTGCAGATCGACTTCGCCGCGTCGAAGCCCGCGTCGTTCGTGAAGCCGAACGTGTGGTTCGTGATCGTGTAGCGGAGGCCCTCGACGGCGGTCTTCATGTGGCAGCCGACGCAGGTCTCGGACACGGCGGCGTGGCCGGAGACCTTGTAGCCGTTGGCGTCGCCGATGAAGTACGCGTTCATGCCCATCAGCACCTCGGTCTGGGTCGGCGCGTGCGGCGTCGCGAAGCCCGTCATCGGGACGGCGTCGCCCCTGAGACCGCGGCGGCCGTTGTGGCAGGTCATGCAGAGCGCGCCGGTGCCGGCGCCGGAGACGGTGAAGCCGGCGGCGACGTAGACGGGGGCCTTGCCGTCGATGCGGACGGTGGTGGAGTGCGAGTCGTGGCACGCGGCGCAGGTCTGCGGCTCGACGTTCTCCTTCGTGGCGCCGCTGTCGACCGAGTCCTGCAGCGTGTTCGCGGCGTACTTCACGAAGCCCTGCGCCGAGTGGCAGCGCGCGCAGCTGGAGTTGGCGCGGGCCCCGGTCGACTCGCCGAAGGCGAGGCCGGTGTTCGCGTGGCCGGAGCGGCGCCAGAGCGCGACGCGGTCATGGTTCGTGGGACGGTCGTGGCACACGGCGCACGCGGCGACGCCGTACTCGCCCGCCGGCTTCGAGCCGCCGTTCGCGGCGTGGCGGCCGAGCGGACCGTGGCAGCTCTCGCACTGCATGCCGGCGTAGGCCTTGGCGTCCGCGGGGACGAGGTCCCAGGCGCCGTACTGCGGCTCCGTCGTGACGAGGTCGGGGGGAGTGCCGGTGAGGCCGGTGAGGTACTTGGAGAGGTCGGGGAAGGTCCAGCCCGCGGCCTTGGCGACGTCGTCGAAGCCGTCGTTCTGGAGCGCCGCGTTGTAGCCGGTCGTGTGGCACGCCACGCAGTTCTCGCCGTAGTGCGTGCCCTCGGCGCCCGTCATGCCGTACTCGAACGTCGTCATCGCGCCGGGCTCGGTCCAGAAGACGGTCGGGTTCGCCGTGGGCGCCGGGATGGGCTTGCCGTCGGGGCCGGTCTTCCAGACCAGCTGGCCGTTCGCGTCGTACTCCATGTACTTGAAGAAGTGGTTCCCGTGCGCCGAGTTGCTCCACTTCTTGAACTTGAGCGCCATGGCCGCCTGCTTCTCGGCGGACATGAGGTACTCGTGGCAGCCGCCGCAGCTCGGGTTCGAGCTGACGTAGTTCGAGACGGCGACGCGGAGCCCGTCGAACCGGTAGACGCCCGGGGCGTCCGCGATGAACCAGGGGAACGCGGTGTCGGCGTCGTTCAGCACGGCGCTCGAGGCGATCGGCTTCTCGGTGAAGACGAGCGCGGCGGCGTTGCCGGGGATGCTGGCGATGACGAGGGTGCCCGTCGGGATGGAGCCATTGGCCTGGGCGAGCGTCGCCGGGACGACCGCGACGGTGACCTTGCCCTCGAAGCCCATCTGGTCGGTGACGACGACGTCGAAGTTGTACGTCATCTCCGTGAGCTGCCGGTTGCTGACGCCCAGGAACTCGGGGCGGAAGGGCTTCCCTTCCTCGTCGAGCGACGGACCGAACCCGATCACCTTCTTGTCGGCGGCGACGATGTCGGCGAGGGCGCCCGTCGTGAAGGTCGGGGCCTCGACGTCATTCGCGGACAGCGTGACCGCCGTCGGGTTCGTGGTCCGCGGCGTCCACTTGTACGCGTAGGGCGGCGTGCCGCCGGTGACCGTGACGCCGAGGGTGACCTCGCGCTCGAAGCCGGCCGGGTTCGGCGGCTTCGCGGCCTTGAGGACGAGCGGGGAGATCGCGGTGAGCTCGCGGTTCAGGATGTACTCCTTGCCCGCGGCGATCGAGATGTTCGGCACCTCGAGCGTCTTGAAGCCGTTGCCCGAGAAGACGATGGTGTAGACGCCGATGGCGCAGCCCGAGCCGAGCTCGTACTCGCCGTTCGCGTCGGACGTGGCGGTCCCGCACCAGTCCGGAATGCTCGTCACCGTGACGTTCGTCGCCGGATACTCCTTCCCCGCGACCTTGAACGTCAGCTTGCCCATCACCCCACCCGTCGACCTGCCGTCCGCGCCGTCCTGGCCGCTCGGCCCCACTGGTCCCGCCGCGCCGTCCTGGCCGTTCAGCCCGTCCCTGCCGTCCTTGCCGTTCGAGCCACCGGAGCAGCCGGCGAGCGCGAGGACCATCACCAGCGAGAGCACGCGATGCTTCGTCGCATCCATGAAGGGATTCCCCCCAATTACTTAACGTGAAGAGTCGATTCCAGAGACACCGCCGGTCACACGGCCGGCGGTGCCCGCGGTGCACGTGCGAGAGCCGGGCCGCTCGCTCGCTGATCGCCCGCACTCACCGTGTACCGCGTAACGTCGTCACGGCGGCATGGGAGCCCCGCGAGGTCGAGCCGCGCGGCGACGTGTCGTGCGCGCCGAGTGATCCCGTGCCCTTGAGCGCGCCCGTCCCTCCGCCGCAGCCGGCCCGGCGGTCGGGCGTTTTCTGCCAGGGCCACAAGCGGCGATCCGCGACCGGCGGCGTGTGTGGCGGGGTCGCACGGGTGTGGTCTTACCCTGCGTGATTTCACCCGGGGGATTTCACCCACCGGCGTGGTCACGGAACGTCAACCTATGGAAATGCGGGGCGATTCATCGCACTCCTTGGCAGCTCCTTGAATGGTCTGCCGACCGCCGGGAGCACCCCTGGAGGGACGCCCTGCCGCAAGACGGGCTCTGCCGCAGCGACGTCCGCCGACGCGTTGAAGGCGTTCCCGCGGGCTCGCTCACGCCGGGCGCCGTCCTCATCGTCATGCGCGGAGGTGCCACATGCCGAACGAAGGTGGAGAGCGGCCGCGCACTCAGACGAGCGCTCCCGTGAAGCCCGCCCGCACGACGGAGGACGTACCGGCTCCTCGGCGCGACGCTCCCGATGAGAGGATGCCCGCTCGACGGGCGGCCGACGACGACACGGGCGTGGGCGGCGACCGCATGCCGAAGGGCGCGGACGAGCCTGGCGCCGGGCTGTGACCGAACCGGCACGAGCCCCGGCGCGCGGACGGCTCTCCGGCCGGGCAGGCGCGGGGGAAGGCGGGGAGACGTAGCCTGTCCGTGCAGAAATGGCGGCCAGACGCGCACCGCACGTCATCGTCGTGGGAGCCGGCGCGGCCGGGCTCGCGGCGGCCGCGCTGCTCCGCGACCGCGGGGTGGCGGTGACGCTCGTCGAGGCGCGCGATCGGTATGGCGGGCGCATCGACACGCGCCTCGACCCGGTGCTGGGCCTTTCTCTCGAGCACGGCGCCGAGTTCGTGCACGGCCACCCGGACCGGACGCTCGCGCTCGCGCGCCGCGCTCGGGCCGCCATCCGCGAGGTGCCGGACCGGCACCAGCGCCCGCGAGGGAGTCGGCTCGCCGGGATCACGGCCGCGTACGCGCGCGCGCAGGAGCTCCTCGCGCTCGGCACCCGGGACGACGAGAGCATCGGAGCCCTGCTCCGACGCCGCTCCGCCCTGCGACGGTCGCGGGAGGCGATCCCCCTGGCCCGGGAGCTCGTGCGCGGGTTCTACCTCGCCGAGCCGCGCACCGCGTCGTCCCTCGCCCTCGCGCGGTTGAGCCGCGGGATGGAGGAGCTCGGCGGCGACACCGCCGCGCGGATCGACGGAGGCTACGCGAGGATCCTCTCCCCGCTGGCGCGAGCGCTTCGCGGCGGCGTGCTCCGCCTCGGCACCGTCGTCGAGGAGGTCGGGTGGGGTCGCCGGGAGGTGCGGCTCCGGGCGCGCGGTCGCGCCGGAGGCCGGCTCGCGCCGATCACGGGGAGTCACGCCATCGTGACCCTGCCGCTGTCGATCCTGCGCGACGGCGCGGTCCGGTTCGTCCCTGCGCTGCCCGAGAAGCAAAGCGCCGCGAGGGCCCTCGCGATGGGGCCGGTCGTGAAGGTCCTGCTGCGGTTCCGGCGCGCGCCGTGGGGAGGCCGGCGCCTCGTGTTCCTGCACGTCCCCGGCGCCGCCGTGCCGGTCTTCTGGACGCTCGCGCCCGTGGACGCGCCGGTGCTGGTCGGCTGGGCGGGAGGACCGGGCGCGGCCCGCCTCGCGGGGAAGCGGGAGCAGGACGTCTTGCGGGCGGCGATCCGGTCCGCCTCGCACGGCCTGGGCGTGCCGCCGGCCGAGCTCGAGGACCTGCTCGACGGCGCGGCGATCGCCGACTGGACGCGCGACCCGTTCGCGCGCGGGGGCTACGCGGTCTTCCCGGTCGGCTCGGACGGCGCGTCCGCCGCGCTCGCGCGCAGCGTCGAGGGGACGCTGTTCTTCGCAGGCGAGGCCACCGCCGCCGGGCTGGCCGGCACCGTCGAGGGGGCGCTCCGGAGCGGCGAGCGCGCGGCGCGGGAGGTGCTGGAGACGCTCTGAGCGTTTTCCTTCCCTTGCGACCCCCGTTCGCTTATCGCCTGGTCATGCGCTTCCTCCATCCCGAGCACGACGAGGCCCTCGAGCTCTCCCTCGACGACGTCTTCCTCGTCCCCGACTACTTCGACGGCGGCTCGCGCCTCGACGTGGACCTGCGCCCCGTGGACTTCTCCGGGGGCGCGCACCCGGTCGTGTCCGCGAACATGAACGCGGTCACCGGCAAGCGGATGGCCGAGACCATGGCTCGCCTCGGCGGCCTCGGCGTCCTGCCCCAGGACATGGACCTGGAGACGGCTTCGCGCATCATCCGGCACATCAAGGCCGCCGACCCGCGCTACGACACCCCGCTCGCCGTGTCGCCGCGCGCCACGCTGCGCGACGTCCTCGGCATCATCCGCAAGCGCGCGCACGACATGGTGGTCGTGGTCGACGACGAGCGCCGGCCGCTCGGCATCGTCACGCACGCCGACCTGCGCGACCGGGACCAGTACTCGCCCGTCGGCTCGCTCATGTCGTCGCGCCTCGTGACCCTCCCGGCCGGCACCCCGAACCGGGACGCCTTCCTGCTCATGGAGGATCAGCGCGTGAAGGCCGCGCCGGTCCTCGACGCCGAGGGCCGGCTGGCCGGCGTGCTGACGCGCGACGACGCTGTGCGGCTGGAGCTGCTCGAGCCCGCGCTCGACGCGCGGGGCAGGCTCATGGTCGCCGCCGCCGTCGGGATCTCGGCCGGCGCCGCCGCGGCGGCCGCCGCCCTCGCCGAGCTCGGCGTCGCCGCGATCGTGCTCGACACCGCGCACGGGCACCAGCGCCGCATGATCGAGGCGATCCGCGAGGTGCGCCGCGCCATCGGCGCGCTGCCGCTCGTGGCCGGCAACGTGTGCACCCCCGAGGGCACCCGCGCCCTCCTCGACGCGGGCGCCGACATCGTGAAGGTGAACGTCGGGCCGGGTGCCATGTGCACGACCCGCATGCAGACCGGGGCCGGCCGGCCGACGTTCTCGTCGGTGCTCGCGTGCGCCCGCGAGGCTCACCGGCGCGGGCGACACGTGTGGGCCGACGGCGGCGTGCGCGATCCGCGCGACGTGGCCCTCTACCTCGCCGCCGGCGCCTCCCGCGTCATGATCGGCACCGCGCTCTCCGGCACCTACGAGAGCCCGGGCGACGTGAAGGAGGATCGCGAGGGGCGCCCGTACAAGGAGAACTACGGGATGGCCAGCGCCCGGGCGGTGAGCGATCGCTCCGCGGGGCTCGACGCGTTCGAGCGCGCGAAGAAGGGCTTCTTCCGCGAGGGGATCTCGACGTCGCGGATCTACATCCGCGAGGGGCGCGAGAGCGTCGGCGCGATCCTCGTCGACGTGATCACCGGCGTGCAGTCCGCCTTCACGTACGCGGGCGCGCTGACCGTGCCGGAGTTCCACCGCAAGGCGGTGATCGGCGTCCAGACCGCGGGCGGCTACGGAGAGGGGAAGCCGCGGGGGTGAGCGGCGTAGTGCGTTCGCGGCGACTCCGCGGGGAACGCGGGGATCGCCTCGACCAGCTCCTCGTCCACGTAGCACCACGCCCAGTCCTCTCCCGGCTCGAACGCCTTCGCGACCGGATGCCTCGTCGCGTGGAAGTGGCGGGTGGCGTGCTTGTTCGGTGAGCTGTCGCAGCACCCCACGTGGCCGCAGGTCATGCACAGCCGCAGCTGGACCCACGCGTCGCCGCTCTGGAGGCACTCCTCGCAGCCGAGCGAGCTCGGCGTCAGGGCGTGCGACCTCGGTCGCTGGAGGCTGCTCAGGTGCTCGCACATGCCTGCTCTCATGACGGCGCGGCCCCCGGCGGTCAATCCCGGACGACCCCGCGCCCGCCCGTGCTATGCACAGGAGCTGGAGGTTCCATGACCCGCGCCCTGATCCTGACCCTCGCCGCCCTGCTCGCCGCCCCGGCGCTCGCGGACGAGCCCGCGCCGAAGGCGCCTCCGGCGCCCGCGACCGCCGGCGGCGCCGCGCCCCGCGCCGCGAGCGGCGAGCGCCCCCGGCCG